>JANMYG010000343.1:0-8415 GCA_031381865.1 Betaproteobacteria bacterium
GGGCGTGACCGGGCGACTGGTCGCGCTCGAAGGCGGCCTGCCGCTGATGGCGCCAGCCGGCACCCCGGAGGCGGTGCTGCAGGCGCTGTCGCGCGTGGTGGTCGAGGGCGCCAAAACCGAGCGGGCCGTGAAGCTGCGCGAGTCGTTTGCGATCCCGAACCTGCCCAGGAACCTCGAGGAAACCCGGCGCGACTGGGAGCGCGACGTGCCAGTCTGGATCAAGCTCGCAGTGGACCTGGGCATCAAGCTGGATTGACCGGCGCCGCCGACCACGCGCTGGCGGCCTGCAAGCCCCGGCCATCCGAAGCCGCGGCTCACACACCAATGCAAATCCTCAGCCGCCCTGCCGCCACCGTGCTGCAGCACCCGGGCGCGTTCGCCATCCGCACGCTGCGCGGCTTCCGCGCCAACCAGGGCCTGCTGCTCGCGGGCGCAGTGGCCTACTACGCCTTGTTGTCGATCGTGCCGATGCTGATCCTGACCGTGATCGCGCTGTCGCAGTTCATCGAGCAGGCGGCGCTGCTGCAGACGCTGAGCCGTTACCTCGAATGGCTGGTGCCGGGGCAGTCCAGCGCCATCGTGGTGGAACTGGCGAACTTCCTGGCGCACCGCGATGTGCTGGGCTGGGTGCTGCTCGGCAGCATGCTGTTCTTCAGCTCGCTGGCCTTCACCGTGCTCGAAAACGCGATGTCGGTGATCTTCCACCACCGGGTCGCGATACGCCGGCGCCATTTCCTGATCTCGGCCGTGATCCCCTACGCCTACATCTTGTCGCTCGGGCTCGGACTGTTGCTGGTGACACTGGTGGCCGGCAGCCTGCAGGCGATGGGCGAGTTGCGGTTCGAATTCCTGTGGCGCAGCTGGTCGCTCGGCAAGTTGTCCGGCGCGCTGCTGTACCTGCTGGGTTTTCTGGGCGAGATCTTCGTGCTCACCTCGGTGTACCTGGTGATGCCGGTCGGGCGGCCGTCGCTGCACCACGCACTGCTGGGCGCGCTGGCGGCCGCCGTGTTGTGGGAGCTGTCGCGCCATGTGCTGGTCTGGTATTTCAACACCTTGTCCCAGATCGGCACCGTCTACGGCTCGCTCACCACCGCCATCGCCGTGCTGCTGAGCCTGGAGCTCGCGGCCACGCTGCTGCTGGTCGGCGCGCAGGTGATTTCCGAGTATGAACGGCTGGCCGTGGAATCACTCGACGCACCGGCGCGGCCCTTCACCACCGACACGGCCTGAGCAACCCATGGCCGAAGCACTCAAGAACCACTTTGGCGCCGATGTACCCGCCGCCATCGCAGTCATGGTCTGCGCGGTGCATGCCGACTTTCCCGCCGCGGCCTTTGTGAGCGACGCGTTGTCGGGTTATGCGGAGCTGGAATTGATGCCGCGTGGCCGGCACATCGCCCGTGCGCTGCACCGCCACCTGCCCGCGCATTACCCGAGTGCGGTCAACATCCTGGTGGCGTCCACGCAGCGCGACAACCAGCGCGCCGTGCCTTCGGGCATGGGCGGTTTCCTGTTCATGCCGCATTGTTTTTTTGTCGCCGAATACGGCCTCGACGATTTCGAGCCGTCGATGCGGGCCCTGTACGTGCTGACGCAACACTTCACGGCCGAGTTCGCGATCCGCCCGTTCCTGGTGCAGCACGCGCGCGCCACGCTGGAGCGGCTCGCCGAATGGGCGCACGACCCGAACGACCACGTGCGCCGTCTGGTGTCCGAAGGCACCCGGCCCCGGCTGCCGTGGGCGCCACGCCTGCCGGCTTTCCAGGCCGATCCTTCGCCCGTGCTGGCGCTGCTGGAGTTGCTCCGAGACGACCCGTCGCTGTATGTGCGCCGCTCGGTGGCCAACAACCTCAACGACATCGGCAAGGACCACCCGAAGCTGCTCGCCGAGGTGGCCCGGCGCTGGATGGTGGATGCACCGGCGCCACGGCAGTGGGTGGTGCGCCATGCGTTGCGCTGGGCGGTGAAGAGCGGCGACCCGGCGGCGCTGCAGGTGCTGGGCTTCGGCAAGCCCGCCCGGGTGGAGGTCTCCGAGGTCGCCATCACGCCCGCGCGCGTGTCGATCGGCGCTTCGCTTTGCGTCCGGTTTGCCTTGCACAATCGGTTGTCGCGGCCACAGGACCTGCTGGTCGACCTGCAGGTCCACTACCTGAAGGCCAACGGCAGCCCGAGCGCCAAGGTGTTCAAGCTCAAGACCCTGCGCCTGGAGCCGCGCGAGACGGTGCACCTGCAAAAGAAGTTGTCGCTGGCCGAGATGACGACGCGCAAGCATTATCCCGGCGCCCATGCGGTCGACGTGCTGGTCAACGGCAAGCCGCTGCCGCTGGGCAGCTTCGACCTGCTGGGCTGAGCGCCCGCACCCGCCGCGCACCCGCGCGCGCCATACAGCGCCGCCCCGGCGCAACGCTGCACATACGCTTGGGCATGCAAAGATGTGAACCGTTCACCCTGAGCTCGGCCGGCCCAGAGCCTGTCGACGGGTCGAAGGGCCGAGCGACTTCGACAAGCTCAGTCCGAACGGATCTTGCCGATCGAACGCAATTCGGCATCAGATCTTGAACGCCTCCAGCGACTCCGGCGCAAACAGCTCGCGCGGCTCCAGCAGCCGCTTCGACAGCCCCTGCTCGAAGTGGTAACGCAAGAAGGTGCGCAGCGTGGCCTCGTTCTTCTCGAAGCCGTAGGGCCAGAAATCCTCGCCCATCTCGCGCTTCACCTGCTCCACATGCGAGGTGAGCCAGGGCAGCATGGTCTTGAGCGCGGCGGTCTCGTACAGGTCGGCGTAGCTGCGGCGCTGCGACTCCTTGAGCGCCTTCATCAGCGACTGCGCGATCCAGCGGTTGGCCTCGTACACGTCGCGGCGCATCGCGATCGTGTGCATGATCGGGAACAGGCCGGTCTGCAAGAAGTAGTTGCGCTCGACCTGCTCGTAGTCTTCGAACAGCCTTCTCACCCGCCCGCCGCCGTTCAGGAAACTCGAGGGCATGCGCGCTGTGTACAAGGCGTCGATCTCGCCGTCGAGCAGCATCCGCGCCAGCGTCTGCTGCGGGCCGATCGCCTGCACTTTGATGTTCGCCGGCAGGTCGAGCTTGATCTTTTCGGAGCGGCCCGGCTCCTCCTCGCCGCCGGTAAAGTAGCTCACGCTGTCCACCGGCACGCCGTAGTGGTCGGACAGGATGCCGCGGATCCACACCGGCGCCGTCATCTGGTACTCGGGGTTGCCGACGCGTTTGCCGATCAGGTCCTTGGCTTCGCGGATTCCCGACGCGGCGTTGACGTAAATGCAAGAGTGGCGAAAGAAACGCGACGGAAAAACCGGGATCGCGACAAACGGCCGCGCCGGGTTGAACATCGACACGCTGTACGACGACAGCGACAACTCCGCCACGTCGAACTCCTGGTGCCGCAACATGCGAAAAAAGGTCTCCTCCACCGGCATGTCGAGGTAGTTCAGGTCGATGCCGTCGGGCACCACGCTGCCGTCCATCAGCGCGCGCGTGCGGTCATAGTTCCAGCAGCCGAAGCTGAGTTTGAGTTTCGACATGCCATCACTGCTCTGGTTTGATGCCGGCGACCTTGATCGCCCTGGCCAGCCGCTCGTTCTCGTCCTGGATCGCGCGGCCGTAATCGGCGGGTTTGCCACCGACGGCGTCGATGCCCGCGTTGCCCAGCACCTGTATCACTTCGGGCGTCTTGGCGATCTTCTCGATCTCGGCGCTGATGCGCTCGATGGCGGCGGCCGGAGTGCCGGTGGCCGCCAGCACGCCGACGATCACCGCAAAGTCAAAACCCGGAATCAACTCGGCGATGGCCGGCACATTGGGCGCCATGCTGGAGCGCTGGGACGCATTGGTGGCGAGCAAGGTCACCTGGTTGGCCTTGACGAAACCCGCCAGCGACGGCAACGCCGAAAACGCGACGTCGACCTGCCCGCCGATCAACGCCGGCACCGACTGCGCCGATCCCTTGAACGGCACATGCTGCACGTCGATGCCCAGCGCCGCCTTCATCGCCTCCATGGTCAGGTGGTGCGAACTGCCGATGCCCGACGAGCCATAGTTCAGCGCGCCAGGCTTCGACTTGGCCAGCGCAACGAACTCCTGCAGCGTGCCGACGCCGGTCTTGGGATGCACGGCCAGGTACAGCGGCGCACGCGCGGCCAACGACACCGGGATGAAATCGCGCTTGTAGTCGTAACCCAGGTTCTTGTAGATGGCCGGATTGATCGAGAACATCGAGCCGTCGGTCACCAGGAAGGTGTAGCCGTCGGCGGGGCTAGAGGCCAGCACCTGGGCCGCCACCACGCCGTTGGCGCCCGGCTTGTTGTCGACCACCACCGACTGGCCGAGCCGCTCGCCCAGGCGCTGCGCGAATATGCGCGCCACCGTGTCGGGCAGGCCGCCGGCCGAATACGGCACGATGAACTTGATCGGCTTGTTCGGGTAACCGGCCTGCGCCAGGGCGACCCCGGGCAGCGCCGCGGCGGTCGTGGTGAGCGCGGCCAGGGCCAGCAGCAGGGTGCGTCGTTGGGGCATGAAATGTCTCCGGATCGGTGGTTGAAGGAAGGCTGCGCACGGACTCACTGGGCCGGCGTCGAGTAGGACGGTTCGAGCGCCGGAGCACCCTCGTCCCAGACATACCTGGTGGGGAACACGCGCCAGTCGGTGCTCTTGGGAACGATCGCCTGGAACGAACACACGTCGGCGGGAATACGCGCCGCACCGGTGCCGATGGCCGGCGCGCCGTTCTGGAACGCGCGCACCGCGTCGAGCATCTGGCGGCGGAACTCGACGATCGCCAGGTCGCTTGCGCCCAGCCGGTCGCGTGTGCGGTCGGCGATCGCACCCATCGTGACCCACATCGCGATGTCCTGGTTCGGGAACCCCGTGATGCCGGTGAAATTGCCCGCCTTCATGGCGCCGCGGTCCTGCCAGAAGTGGTTGTCGCGCGTGCGCAGCGGCACGTACCTCTGGTCGAGGTCCACACCGACGGTCTGGCCCAGGAACTTCCTCCAGGTCGCGGTGTCGGGCGTCTGCTGCGGGTGGCCCCATGCCATGAAGTAGAACGCGGTGCTGGTGTCGTCCAGCGGCACATTGATGTTGGCCACGTTGTACAGGTTGTTGGGCGGGATCAGCGCCGTGGCCGGCGCCACGAACACGGTCGCGCGCACGTAGTCGTTGAGCGCTGCGTTGCTGATCGGGCGGCGGATCGCCGCATACCGGAAGCCGTAGGACGCGCGCTCGACCTGCAGGCGCGGCGCCTTGTCGGTCGACGGACGCAGCCAGGCGGTGTCGGTCGCCCGGGCGCTGTCGACGCGCGCCGGCACCATGTCGGACGAATGCAGGCTCGAACTGTGGGCCGAGTCGATCGCCCCTTCCAGGATCTGGGCCCAGTTGCACGGGATGATCGCCTTGGCGATCGTCACGCGCGTGTCCGCCGTCGGCGCCCAGGCCGGTGGCACGAACTCGGGCAAGGTGTCGGCCGGCCCCATGTAGGCCCACACGAAACCGCCCCATTCCCGGGTCGGATAAGCCAGGTGCTTGACCTTCTGCACCATGCCGCTGGCCGCCGGCTCCGACACCATCTCCAGCACATTGCCACGCACGTCCATCTTCCAGCCGTGGTACAGGCAGCGCAGACCGCAGTTCTCGTTGCGCCCGAGCACCAGCGACGCGCGCCGGTGCGGGCAGTACTCGTCCAGCACGCCCACATCGCCGTTGGTGTCGCGAAATACCACCAGGTCTTCACCGAACAGCCGCGCCTTCACCGGCGCGCCGTCGGGTTCGCTCACCTCCTCGGTCAGACAAACCGGGGTCCAGTGGCAGCGCATCAGCCGGCCCATGGGCGCCTTGCCTTCCACGCGGCACAACAAGTCGTTCTCGTCGCTTGTCAACATGCGCGCTTCCTTCCGGGATGATGTGGATCAAACAACTTGCAAATTTATTCTTAGGTGGCTAAGATTATTGGCATCGGGGCGGTTTGTCAAGCGCTTGCTGGCGACCGCCGCCGATGGAGACACTGTTCGTGAATGTTGCCCCGTCCCCGCTGACAACCGGCCCAGAGCCACCCTTTTTCGAACTCAGGGTCGCGCGCAAGACGCTGCTGGCGCGCGATATCCACGGCTTCGAACTGCGCCATCCGCAGGCTGCGGCGCTGCCGCCGTTCACGGCCGGATCCCACTTGACGGTGCAGGTTCCGGGCGGAGCGCGGCGCAACTACTCGTTGTGCGGCGACCCGGCCGATGGCGGTGTCTACCAGATCGCCGTCAAGCGCGACGCGCACGGACGCGGCGGCTCGGTCGCCATGGCCGACCGCGTGCACGAGGGCGACCTGCTGTCGGTCAGCGCGCCGCGCAACAACTTCGAACTGCACCCGCGCGCGACCAGCTTCCTGTTCATTGCCGGCGGCATCGGCATCCCGCCGATCATGTCGATGCTGCGCCACCTGGTGGCCCAGGGCCGCGACCAGTTCAGGCTGGTCTACTGCACGCGCGACGCGCCCGGCACTGCGTTCCTGGACGAGTTGTCCCGGCCGCAATTCGCCGGCCGTGTGCAACTGCACCACGACCACGGCGACGCCGCGAAAGCGCTCGACTTCTGGCCGCTGTTCGAAACCCCGGGCAGCGCACACGTGTATTGCTGCGGCCCGCGCGCGCTGATGGATGCGGTGGCCGACATGTCGGGCCACTGGCCAACTGGCGCGATCCATTTCGAGAGTTTCGGTGTCGACGCCAGCATCTACGCCGCCAACACCGCGTTCACGGTGCGCCTGCACAAGGCCGGCACCAGCGTGCCGGTGTCGGCGCAGCAGACCATCCTGGAAGCCCTGCGCGCGCGCGGCCACCATGTACCGAGTTCCTGCGAAAGCGGCACCTGCGGCTCCTGCCGCACCGGGCTGCTGGCCGGCGCCGCCGAGCACCGCGACATGGTGCTGCGCGACGACGAGCGGGCGACCCAGATCATGGTCTGCGTGTCGCGCGCCGCGTCGGCCGAACTGGTGCTGGATCTGTGAGCCGCCGGGCCGCTCCCAAGGCGAACAGCAGCGCGGCGGGTTGCGCGGAGGTGTTCCTGTGAGCCGCCGGGCCGCTCCCAAGGCGAACAGCAGCGCGGCGGCTTGCGCGGAGGTGTTCCTGTGACCAGCCCGGTCCTGCGCATCGGTGTGGCCGGGCTGGGGCGCGCATTCACGCTGATGCTGCCGACCTTCACCGCCGACCCGCGCGTGCGGCTGGTCGCCGCCGCCGACCCATTGCCGCAGGCGCGCGCGCGCTTTGCGCAGGACTTCGGCGCGCCGGCCTACGACTCGGTGCAGGCGCTGTGCGCGGACCCGCAGGTCGACGTGGTCTACATCGCCACGCCGCACCAGCTGCATGCCGAACACGTCGGCTTGGCTGCGTCTTGCGGCAAGCACCTGCTGGTGGAAAAACCGATGGCCATATCGCTGGCGCAATGCACGGCCATGATCGACGCCGTGGCCACCGCGAAGGTGCATATGGTGGTCGGGCACAGCCACAGCTTCGATGCGCCGATACGGCACACCCGCGCCCTGATCGAGAGCGGGCGCTTTGGCGCCGTGAAGATGCTCAGCGCCATGAACTTCACCGACTTCCTGTACCGGCCGCGTCGCGCAGAGGAACTCGACACCCGCGCCGGCGGCGGTGTGGTGCACAGCCAGGCGAGCCACCAGATCGACATCCTGCGCCTGCTCGGCGGCGGGCTGGTGCGCAGTGTCGCGGCGCACACCGGCGCCTGGGACCCGGCGCGCCCGACCGAGGGTGCCTACCAGGCGCTGCTGGACTTTCAGGACGGCGCCTTCGCCAGCGCCACCTACAGCGGCTACGCGCATTTCGACAGCGATGTGCTGATGCACGACATCGGCGAAATGGGCCAGCCGAAGGACCCCGCCGACTACGGCGCCGCCCGCAGGCGCCTGGCCTCGGGCGCCACCGCCATCGAAGAAGCCGCGCTCAAGGCGGCGCGCAATTACGGCGGCGCGGCCTACGCGGCAGCCGCGGCCCCGGCTGCGGGCACGGCACACCAGCATTTCGGGCTTGTGGTCGTGAGCTGCGAACACGCCGACCTGCGGCCCACGGCCCACGGCGTCGAGATCTTCGGCGACCGGCAACGCAGCTTCGACGCGCTGGCCACGCCGGCGGTGCCGCGCAGCGAAGTCATCGACGAACTCGTCGGCTCCGTGCGCGACGACCGCGCGCCCTTGCACAGCGGCGCCTGGGCGCGCGCCACCACCGAGGTGTGCCTGGCGATACTGGAATCGGCGCGCAGCGCCAGCCGGCCCGTGATGCAGTGGCAGGTGGCGGTGCCAGGCGCGCGATGAAGGCCGAAACCCGCGACATCCTTCGCCACTGGCGCGAAGCCGTGCCGAACGACCGGCTGGCCCACCTGGTACGCGACACCGAGCGGG
>JANMYG010000347.1:0-2690 GCA_031381865.1 Betaproteobacteria bacterium
GTCCCGGACCTCGCCCGATTCGCTGGCTGGGCCGAGCGCGGCGCATTGGCTCGGCACCGACTCGATCGGCCGCGACGTGCTCAGCCGGCTCATCACCGGCGGGCGCACCACGCTGCTGATCACCTTCATCGCCGTCACCGTCGCGGTCGCCGGCGGCCTGGTGCTGGGCCTGTTTTCAGGGTATGTCGGCGGGGTGGTCGACCAGGCGATCATGCGGGTGCTGGACGTGGTGTTCGCCTTTCCGGTGTTCCTGCTGGCGATCGCGGTGGTTGCGGCGCTGGGGCCCACCGTGCCCAACCTGATCCTGACCATCGCCATCGTCTACACACCGCGGCTGGCCAGGGTGGTGCGCGGCCCGGTGCTCAGCGTGAAGCGCTGGGACCACGTGGAGGCCGCGCGCAGTGTGGGCGTGGGCGAGTTCAGCATCGCCGTGCGCCATGTGTTGCCCCTGGTGGTGTCGCCGATCCTGGTCGAAACCAGCCTGACGCTGGCGCAGACCATCTTCACCGTCACCGCGTTGTCGTTCCTGGGCCTGGGGCCGCCGCCGCCCGATCCGAACTGGGGCGGCATGTTGTCGGAGGCCAGGCAGTTCATGGAACTGGCGCCGCTGACGGTCATCGGCCCGGCCGGCGCGATCGTCTTTGCCACCCTGACCTTCATCGTGCTGGCCAACGGGCTGCGCGAACTACTCGACGTGGGGAGCCGCTGATGCAGCACCCCGTGCCGCTGCTGCAGGTGCGCCGGCTCACGGCGCAGTTCAGCACCGCTGGCGTGGCGACGCAGGTGGTGCGGGGTATCTCCTTCGATATCGGCGCTGGTGAAGCGGTGGGTTTTGTCGGCGAGTCGGGCTGCGGCAAGAGTGTCACGGCGCGCGCCCTGATGCGCTTGGCGCCGGAGGGCTCGTCGGTCGCATGGGGCGGCACGGTCCACTTCGGCGGCCAGGACCTGCTGTTGCTTGGGGAGCGTGCCATGCGCGACCTGCGCGGGCGCCGCATCGCGATGGTGTTCCAGGACCCGATGAGCTCGCTCAACCCGGTCATGACCGTCGGCGCGCAAGTCGACGACATCGTGCGCCGCCATACCGGCGCATCGCGCCGGGCAGCCCGCCGCCGCACGGTGGAACTGCTGGGGCTGGTGGGCATCCGCGACCCGCAGCGCCGTGCCGACGACTACCCGCACCAGTTCTCCGGCGGCATGCGGCAACGGGTGCTGATCGCCATCGCGGTGTCGTGCCAGCCCGAGCTGCTGATCGCCGACGAACCGACCACCGCGCTCGACGTCACGGTGCAGGCCCAGATCCTGCGGCTGTTGCTGCGACTGCGCCAGGAACTCGGAATGGCGCTGCTGCTGATCAGCCACGACTTCGGCGTGATCGCCGGCATGGTGGACCGCGTGTACGTGATGGTCGACGGCGAGATCGTGGAGACCGGCGCCGTCGCCGCGTTGTTTGCCAACCCGCAACACGCCTATACCCGCGCGTTGCTCGACGCGGTGCCGCGCCTGGACGCGGCCGGAAGGCAGGCATGAGCGCAGTTCCGGGCCACCCCCAGGCAAGCTCGCGCCGCAGCGCGCAGAGCGAAAGTCTGCGGTGAGCGTGCCGGTGCAGCACGCACCGCTGCTGCGCGTGCGGGACCTGTCGGTCACCTTCCCGGCACGGCGCGGCAATGCCCCGGTGCAGGCGGTGCAGCGCGTGTCGTTCGATATCGCACACGGCCAGACGCTGGGTCTGGTGGGTGAATCCGGCTCGGGCAAGACCACCACCGGCCGCGCCATCCTGCAATTGCAGCCGGTCAGCGGCGGCTCGGTGCAGTTGCTGGGCGAGGACTTGACCAGCATGGGCCGCGCCGGGGTGCGCCGCATGCGCCGCCACATGCAGTTCGTGTTGCAGAACCCCTATTCGAGCCTGAACCCGCGCATGACGATCGCGGCCACCCTGGCCGAGCCGCTGCGCGTGCACCGCTCGGTGCCGCCCGGCCAAGTGGCGGCGCGCGTGGCGGAACTGATGGAACTCGTCGGCATGGACCCGGCGGCCGTGCGCCGTTACCCGCATGCGTTCTCCGGCGGCCAGCGCCAGCGCATCGTGATCGCGCGCGCGCTGGCGGTGAACCCCGACTTCGTGGTGTGCGACGAACCGGTTTCGGCGCTGGACGTGCGCACCCAGGCGCAGATCGTCGCGCTGCTGCGCTCGCTGCAGGACCGGCTCGGCCTGTCGTACCTGTTCATCGCCCATGACCTGGCGGTGGTGCGCCCGGTTGCGCACCGGGTGGCCGTGATGTTCAGCGGACAGTTGGTCGAACTCGGCGATGCGGCACAGGTGTACGGCAACCCGACCCACCCCTATACCCGCGCCCTGCTGGACGCCGTGCCGGTGCCCGACCCGGGCGCGCAGCGGCGCAAACTCGCGCTCGCGGCGCCCGAGCCGCAGTTCCACGGCCGCGAAGGACACGCCGGCCCGTGCGTGTTCGCCGAGGACCATGCCGTCACGGGAACCCCGGCCTGGCACGCGGTCGGCGCCGGCCATGGTGTGTCGTGCCGGTTCTGGCCGCCGTACGATGCACCAGTGTCGCTTGGCGGGGCTACAGTTCTAGTTCGGGCCGATGGCGGCGCCTGAACCGGTTCGCCGTGGGTGGCTGGGTGGCCGCGAAACATTGCGCGGACCCAGGCACCCAATCCGCCGACCGGGTTTTAGC
>JANMYG010000357.1:0-2990 GCA_031381865.1 Betaproteobacteria bacterium
GGCTTTCTAGCTGAGCTCGTCGATCGGGTTGGACTCCACGCCGGCCTTTTCCGGGTCCATGGAAAAGCGGTCGCGCGTGCGGATGTAATAACTGGCCCCGAAACGCGCCACCGGAAAGTAGTTCTGCAGCCGCACGCGGTAACGCTCGGTGTCGATCAGGTCCTCGCGCGCGTGCAGCCACAACACCCTGCCGATGAAGATATGCCGGCTGGTCGTCTCCAGCAACTCGGACAGTTCGCATTCGAAGGCGACCGGCGCCTCCACGATGTACGGCGGCAACACGGCGCGCGAGGGCGCCGTGGTCAGCCCGACCACTTCGAGCTCGCTGGTGCCGGCAGGCAACGTGTCCCCACAGCGGTGCATCTGCTCGGCCATCGGTTCGTCGGCGATATGCACCACGAACTGGCGGTTGGCCAGGATATTGGCCGCCGTGTCCTTGAGGTGGTGGTCCTGCAGCTTGTTGATGCTGATCATCAGGATCGGCGGGTCCTCGCCCAGCATGTTGAACATGCTGAACGGCGCGGCATTCACCACGCCGGCGGCGTTCCGGGTGGTCACCAGCGCGATCGGCCGCGGCACGATCAGGCTGGCCATCAGTTTGTAGCGCTGGTAGGCGCTCAGGGTGCTGAAATCGATCTGCATCGGGCGGGCGTCAGTAGTGCGCCACCTTCCACAGTGTTGCCGGCGGCACCAGCAGGTGCGCCAGCCCGGTGCGCTCGAGCATGCGGTCGGTCGCCACCTGGGCCAGTTCCATCACCTCGACCTCGTCCACGGTGTTGACCTTGCCGTCTTGCATCAGGATCCGGCCGTCCACGATCGTGGTGCACACGTCGGCGCCGCTGGCAAAACTCGTGATCCGGTACACCGGCATGTTGAGCGGCATCAGGTGCGGCTTGAACAGGTCGACCAGGATGATGTCGGCCTTCTTGCCGGCTTCGAGCGATCCGATCTCGGCCTCCAGGCCGAGCGCGCGCGCGGCGTCGATGGTCACCATCTCGAGCACCTTGCCGTGCGGCAACACGCCGGCGTCGCGGAAATGGCGGCGGTGGTAATGCATGCACTGGAACATGTGGCGGAACATGTCGTAGCTGCGGTCTGGCGCGGTGCCGTCCGAACCGAGCGCCACGGTCACGCCGGCGTCGATCAGTTCGGGCACCGGGCAGCGCCCGCGGATCGACATGATGGCGCTCGGGTTGTGGACGATCCTGGTGTCGGTGGCGACGCAGGCCGCGATGTCCTCGGGCGTGAGGTCGATCGAGTGCGACATGAAGGCGTTGTCCCCCAGCAGACCGAGCTCGTCGTGGGCCTGTTTCAGCGTGCCGGCACGGTGTCCGTCCTGGGTCAGGCCGAGCCGGTGGCGGCGCGCGAGTTCACCGTATTGCCGCGCCTGCTGGCGAAACACGCCGGCGTATTGCACCTGGTCCGGGTCATGCTGCGGCTGGAACACCGGCAGCGTGACACATATGTTCACCCGTCCCTGCGCTGCGCCGTGCTGGCTGCGGATGACCTCTTCGCAGGTCTCGTACATCTGCTCGAAGGACACGGCGCGGTCTTCGCGCTGGGTGCCGCTCCAACTGGCGTAGACACGCGGCGCGGGCGGGCGCGACGGCCCCACGGCCAGGAACGAGCGCGTGCCGGTCTCGCTGATGGCCGCGCAGTGGCGCGCCGCGTATTTCGGGTCGTCCACGCGCATGATGCTGTCGCCGCCGCCGAACATGCAAACCCCCGTGGTGGTGCCGAACCTGAGCCGCTCGAGCGCCGCCAGTTTGGCCTCGGCATACCAGAACTCCTCGTCCGAGCCGGTGGTGTAGACCACGCGGCAAGCCTCCATCCAGGCTTCGGAATCCCCGCCGCCCAGGGTCTTGAGCAGGCCGTGGCCCGCATGCGCGTGGCAGTCGATCAGGCCGGGCAGTACCGCCTTGCGGTGCGCGTCGATGGTCTTGCGGGCCACGTAGCCGGCCAGCAGTTCGGTGCTCGAACCGACGGCAACGATACGGTCGGCGTCCACCGCCAGCGCGCCGTCCTCGATCACGCGGCGGGCGCCGTCCACGGTGATCACGGTGCCGTGCACGATCAGGAGGTCGACCAGGCGCGGGGCTGGGGGCTGGGACATGGAGCTGGGCTTTCTATTGAAAAATTGTGACCGGGATGCGGCGCTCGGCCACCGCATGGCAGGCGACGCGGGAGCCATCGGGTTCCGTGTGCAGCTCGGGTTTCTCGCTGCGGCAACGCGCGTTGGCGTGCGGACAGCGCGGATGGAAGGTGCAGCCCGGCGGCGGGTCCAGCGGGCTGGGGATTTCGCCCAGGATGGCCGCCTTGTCGCGCCCGCGCGTGTCGAGCTGCGGCAGCGCCGCCAGCAGCATCTGGGTGTAGGGGTGTTTGGGCGCCTCGAACAACACGCGCGTGGGCGCCACCTCGGCCAGCCGGCCCAGGTACATCACGCCGACGTCGTGCGACACGTAGTTGATCACGGCCAGGTTGTGGCTGATGAACAGGCAGGTCAGGCCGAGCTGCTCCTGCAGCCGGCGCAGCAGGTTCAGTATCTGGGCCTGCACCGATACGTCGAGCGCCGAGGTGGGTTCGTCGCACACCAGGAAGGTCGGGTTGCCGGCGAGCGCGCGCGCGATCGACACCCGCTGGCGCTGCCCGCCCGAAAACTCGTGCGGGAACTTGGAGGCGTCGGCGCTCGACAGGCCCACCTGCTGCTGCAGTTCATGCACGCGCGGCAGCACCTCGGCCTCGGGCAGCAGCTTCTGGAACCGGATCGGCTCCGCGATCGCCGTGCCGACGCGGTAACGCGGGTTGAGCGACGCGTACGGGTCCTGGAAGATCATCTGGATGCGGTGCCCGGCAAGCGCCGCGTCGGCAAAACGGATGTTGCCGCTGGTGGGTGTATCCAGCCCGGCGACGATGCGCGCCAGCGTCGACTTGCCGCAGCCCGACTCGCCCACGAGGCTGAAGGTCTCGCCGCGGCGGATCTGGAATTCCAC
>JANMYG010000405.1:0-4294 GCA_031381865.1 Betaproteobacteria bacterium
GGCGAACTCACCTACATGAACCTGGTGCACCTGGCCGGCTGCGACGGCACCGACCCCGACAGCCTGACAAAATTCGAGATCGAGGGCCGGCGCCAGGCGATGCTGGCGATCGAGGCGCTGCGCCGTTACACGCCCGGCTGCAGCGCGGCGCGGCTGCGCAATTTCGGCATGACCATTGGTATCCGCGACACGCGCAAGATCGACGCCATCTACAACATGACCGAATCCGACGTGCGCAACCAGGCGCGCTTCGACGACTCGGTGGGCATCTACCCCGAGTTCATCGATGGGTACGGCGTGCTCATCATCCCGACCACCGGGCGCTACATGCACGTGCCCTACCGCTGCATGTTGCCAAAACGCGTGAAGAACCTGCTGGTCACCGGGCGCGCCATCGGCGGCGACCGCATCGCGCACGCGGCCACGCGCAACATGGCCTGCTGCGCCGTGGCCGGGCAAGGCGCGGGTATCGCGGCGGCGGTCTCGCTCAAGACCGACCGGGCATTCGACCAGATCGATATCGGCCTGGTGCAGGCGGAGCTGGCGCGCCAGGGGGTGCGGTACCGGTAGCGCCTGCACCCTGTGGCTGCGCGCCGCGCCGCGCTGCGCGCGAGGTTCGGCTTAGATTCGCGCAGCGTGTTGGAGGTCGCCACGGGTGATGCGAATTCGATGCTTTGTTGCTGACCCGACTTTCTCAACTGGCGGCCGACACTACGAGCAAGTGCCTGATCTTGCTTGGCACGAGGCGGTCGGTCTTCACTACGGGGGCAGTGGCTGGCGTGCGTGTTTGCGAGCGGAAGCCGCCGATATTTTTGGTGGTGGTTGCTCGGGTAAGGCCAGACAGTTCCACCAGGCCACGATCTGCAACGAGGTTCTGGTGAGGCCATGACGTGCCGTCGCATGCGGCCGATGCTGCGCCAACTTCTTGTGGTCTGCAACGGCAGATGGCGTCGAGGTATTCGATTGATGCCCAATTGGCAGAGCGATCGCGCCGGAGCCGTCAGCACTGCAGACAGCGGGAACCATGGTCGTCGAGCCCGGCAGATTACCCACCGCCGCGCGCGTCTTGCGTGAGAGGCACCGATCGCGCGGCCGTGGATAAGCGATTTCGGCTTTTTGCAGCGGCACTCCTTGGCAAGGTGCGGCGCCGCTGTTGGCCGGCACGCACCGGGCTGGTGTCAAGGGGCGCTGGCAATCTGACACCTGATTCCTTGGGCAGCAACTCACCACAGCAATGACACCGGCCCAGCGTGCAGCTTTTCGTCAAACGGGGTGATGCGGTCGTGGTCGTGCAGCACCAGGCCCTGCACAAACTTGTCCCCAACGGCGGCCTGCAACTGGCGCAGGCCACGCAGGTCCCGAGCGCGCACAGTGGCCGATGCCTTGACCTCGATGCCGATGACGCGGCCTTGCCGGTCTTCCAGAACCAGGTCCACCTCATCTTGCTCTTTGGTGCGAAAGTGCGATACGCGCAGGCGCTGGTCCGACCAGGTGATGAGCTTGAGCACTTCAGACACGACAAAGTTCTCCAGCAAGGGGCCGTAGTTGGTGCGGTCCTTCTGCAATTGCCCGGCTGTGGTGCCCCGCAGCGCAGCCAGCAGGCCGGTGTCCAGAAAATGGAGTTTGGGTGTCTTGGTGAGTCGGCTCACCAGGTTGTGCGACCACGGTGGCACTTGACGCAGCAGAAACAGCCGCTCAAGAATGCCTACATACTTTTGTGCTGTGGGCGCTGTCAGGCCCAGCGCCGCTGCGTAACTGCTGTGGTTGACCAATTGCCCAGCGTGCGCTGCCAGCACATCCAGCAGGCGCGGCATGCGGTCCAGCTGGTCGATGTTGGCGATGTCGCGTACATCACGGTCCAGGATGAGCGCCACGTAGTCCTGCAACCAGGCTTGGCGACGGCTGGCGCTGGTGCGGCGCAGGGCTTCAGGGTAGCCGCCTTTGAGCACGAGTTCCATCAAGGTATCCCCCAGCACTGGGCTCACCACGGCGGGCAAGCCAGCACCATCAAGCAGCCGGTCCAACAGATTGCCTGGCGTGCCAGCCAGTTCGGCCTGTGCAAAAGGCATCAGCACGATGACTTCCAGCCGCCCGGCCAGGGAATCGGCCACCAGCGGCATCGCCATGAGGTTGGTCGAGCCGGTCAGCAGGAAGCGGCCAGGTGCCTGGTCTTTGTCCACGCTTTCCTTGATCGCCAGCAGCAGGCTTGGCGCGCGCTGCACTTCGTCGATGACGGCGTGCTTCAAGCCACGTATGAATCCGGTGGGATCTGAGCGCGCAGCGGCCGCCGTGGCCGGGTCGTCCAGTGTGATGTAGGGTCGGTCCCGGTTGGCATACAGCTTGGCCAAAGTGGTTTTGCCCGCCTGCCGCGGCCCAACAACCAGCACCACGCGCGTGTCTTGCAAGGCGGTGCTGATCTTGTTCTGTATGTGGCGGGGAATTGCCGCAGCGGATGAGGGGGGCGGATCGACGGTCATGGCATGCAATGGTGGACAGGAGAATTTCCAACCAATTAAAACTCAAACTCTGACCGATTGAAAGCAAAATGCTGGCCCATAGAAAACCTTGGCCGGGACGACGGAACACAGCGAAGATGATCTGTTCAGCTTGGGCGGCGACTGGCTCGGCCATGAATCCCTGCTTTTTGCGCATCTTGGCGCAGCGGCGGCTGATCGGCGGCGACCACTCGGTGGATGACTGCTGGATCCAGCAGTTCATGGCACGGCGTTGAGCCGGCCGGGTGGCCGTATGGGAGGGGTGTGGTTGCCTCGCCTCGGCCCAGGTCACAGGAGCGTCAGGTTCTTGCTGTTGTTGTAGGCAGCGCAGCGGCCCGGGGATCACGACCCCTGCTAGAGCGTCAGGATCGTGCACCCCGTCGTCTTGCGTGCTTCCAGGTCGATGTGGGCCTGCTGCACCTGCTCCAGCGGATAACGCTGGTCGATGCGGATCTTCACCTTGCCGCTGGTCACGACGTCGAACAGTTCGTCCGCCATGGCCTGTGTGCTTTCGCGCGTGGCGATATGGGTGAACAGGGTCTGGCGCGTCACGTACAACGAACCCTTGGCGCCGAGGATGCCGGCCGCGAACGGCGGTGCATTGCCGGACGCATTGCCGAAGCTCGCCATCAGGCCGAACGGCGCCAGGCAGTTGAGGGATTTGTCCCAGGTGTCCTTGCCGACCGAGTCGTACACCACCTTCACGCCCTTGCCGCCCGTGATCTCCTTCACGCGCGCCTCGAAGTCCTCGGTGTTGTAGTTGATGGCGTGGGCCGCGCCAAGTTCGCGCGCCAGCGCGCACTTGGCGTCGCTGCCTGCAGTGCCGATCAGCTGGTAACCGAGGGACTTGGCCCACTGGCAAGCGATCAGGCCCACGCCTCCGGCGGCGGCGTGGAACAACACGAAGTCGCCGGCATGCAGGCCGCCCTGCGGCAAGGTGCGTTTGAGCAGGTACTGCGCGGTCAGGCCCTTGAGCATCATGGCCGCGCCGGTGTCGAAACTGATCGCATCCGGCAGCTTGCACACGCACTTGGCCGGCATCACGCGCACCTCGCAATAACTGCCCGGCGGCTGGCTGGCGTAGGCCGCACGGTCGCCGGCCTTGAGGTGCGTCACGCCCGCGCCCACGGCCTCGACGATGCCGGAGGCCTCCATGCCCAGATGCAGCGGCATCGGCAATTGGTACAGGCCGCTGCGCTGGTACACGTCGATGAAGTTCAGCCCCACGGCCTTGTGGCGGATGCGGATTTCGCCCGCTCCGGGGTCGCCGACATGCACGTCCACGATCTGCAGGACTTCGGGTCCGCCGTTCTTTTCAATCCGTATTGCCTTGCTCATGAATGTTCCTTTTGGGTTAAACAAAAAATCAGCCGCGCCAGTCCGGCGCGCGTTTGTCGATGAAGGCCTGCACGCCTTCGAGCGCCGCATGCTCCATCATGTTGCAGGCCATGGTCTGCGCCGCATCCGTGTAGGCCGCCGCGATGCCCTTTTCAAGCTGGCGGTAGAACAGCTGCTTGCCCATGGCCACGGCGATGCGCGGTTTGGCGAGGATACTCCGCACCAGCTGCTCCACCGCCGCATCCAGCGCGGCGGGTTCCGCCACGCGGTTCACCAGGCCGTGCTGTTTTGCCTGCTCGGCGCTGATGAACTCGCCCGTCACCAGCATCTCGAACGCCGCCTTGCGCCCCAGGTTGCGCGACAGGGCCACGCTCGGCGTGGAGCAGAACAGGCCCAGGTTGACGCCACTGACGGCGAAACGCGCCGTGTCGGCGGCCACCGCGAGGTCACACATGGCCACC
>JANMYG010000414.1:0-1975 GCA_031381865.1 Betaproteobacteria bacterium
CGTAGAGCCAACCCAGCTGCCGGGGGGTCACCGAGCAGTTGCGCCGCAAAAACCACCGGATGTTTTGGCCCTGTACCGTTGCGAAGCGAAAAACCAGATTCGTCACGCGTATTACCACCCCAACGCCGCGCCAAACGAGCCTGACGCGGCAAGAACACCGGGAAAATGCCCTTGGTTCACCTGCGCTTCATTGTAGCCGACCGACCCGGGCGCCTCGGCCCGCACCGGGATTCCCCGGGGCTGTCAGTGGCGATCGACCGGTGCCGCCCGGCCTTGCTGCAGGGCCCTGCGCATGTCGTCCAGCGACAGCGATGTTTGCGCGCGCACATCCAGGCGCGGCCGGGCCTGGAGGGCCTGGCCGTAGATGATCTCGAACGTCAGCGGCAGGCGTTGCGCGGCGGCGCCCTCACCGCGGAGCCGGCCCAGGGCCGCGAGCAGTTGCGCGCGCCACTGCCTGCCGCGTAATGCCGGAAAGCGTGCCGGATGCAGGTTGCGGCCGAGCCCGCGCAACTCGTCGAGCAGCCGTTCGCCGCTCTCGAAGGTCAGCGTGATGCGCTCCATGTCCATCACCGGTTCGGCGAATCCGGCATGCACCAGCATGTCGCCCCAGTCATGCATGTCGGTGAACTCATGGGCCGGGGGCGGCCATCCGAGGGCCGCGTACAGGTCGCGCAGCTCTCGCAAGGTGTCCGGGCCCAGGCAGGAAAACATCAGGAAGCCCTCGGGCGCGAGCGCCCGGTGCCATTGGGCGATCAGGCGCTGCGGGTCGGCGGCCATGTGCAGCGCCATGCTGGACCACAGCATCTGGACCGCACCATCGGGTGGGACGCCAAACTGCGGCGGCGGCCCGAGCCAGCGCGACGGGCGCCACCACGGCACGCCGAGCGCCTGCCTGGCCGCTCCGGCCCGGGCAACGCATGGCTCGACCACAAAACACCTTGCCGCCGGGTAACGGCGCCGCAACGCCGCGTGGGCCAGCAAACCACCGCGCACCGGTTCCCAGTCGGCCCATGCCTGCGGTTGCAACTTGATCCATTGCAACCGCCCCTCCATCCGGCGCGCAACTTCTTCATGCAGCCACGGCGACACACTCTGCGGCCGCTTCGCCCAGCGCTGCGCGGCAAGCGGGTCGATCGTGGGCGGACGCTGGTCGGGCATGGATTGGGGCGGCGGGTATATTGGTTCGATGTTTCGCGGCCTGCTCAAGAGCATATCCGACCGCTTGCCGAGCCAGTGCGCGGTGTGCCACGCCTGGCCGGCACACGCGGTGTGCGAAGCATGCACGGAACGATTCGCCCAACCGCAGCCGCGCTGCCGCACCTGCGCCCTGCCGGTGACCGCCGGGCTGGACCAATGCGGCGCCTGCATCCGCTCGCCCAACGGGCTCGACGCCTGCCTCGCGGCGGTGTCCTACGCCTATCCCTGGTCGCGCCTGATCGTCGAATTCAAGTTTCGCGCCCGGCCGGGATGGGCGCCCAGTTTTGCGATGCTGCTGCGCAGCACGTCGTGGGTCGAGCCGGCGCTGGAGGACGCCCGTTTCGTCGTGCCGATGCCTTTGTCGGCCGAGCGCCTGCGGCTACGCGGATTCAACCAGGCCCTCGAGTTGGCCCGGCAATTGGCGCCCGGCAAGACCGAGCACGGCCTGCTGCTGCGGATCAAGGATACGGCGGCGCAAAGTGGCCTGCCCCGCGCGCAGCGCCTGAGCAACGTGCGCCACGCCTTTGCGATCGAACCGGTGCGCGCCGGGCTGCTGGCACGCGCCAACGTGGTGCTGCTGGACGACGTGATGACCAGCGGCGCCTCCATGTTCGCCGCCGCAGCCGCTTTGCGCAGTGCCGGCGCCACCCGTATCACCGGCATCGTGCTGGCGCGTGCCGACCTCCAGCCGGACGACGCACCAATCTGAGCGCGCAACATCGCAACCCATGTTCCATATCGTCCTGGTCCAGCCCGAGATCCCGCCCAACACCGGCAA
>JANMYG010000442.1:0-1900 GCA_031381865.1 Betaproteobacteria bacterium
CCGATCCTGCTGGTGATGTATACGCGCCTCGCGATCACCGAAGAAGCCGAGATGCGCGCGCGGTTCGGCGCCGCGTTCGATGCCTATGCGGCGCGCACGCCGCGCTTCGTGCCTTCGTGGCGACCGACTGGAGCGGCCACCTGATGCCGTCGCCTCCGAACACCACCATGACAACCATTCCGCCTGTGGATTCCGACCGCCGCCTGTGGGTTACCGTGACCACGGTCACCGGCACGGCGGGTCTGCTCGCCAGCGCCGTTCCGTTCGTTGCGTCACTGGCCCCGAGCGAAAGAGTTCGCGCCCTGGGCGCGCCGGTCGAGGTCGAACTGCAGGCAATCCAGGCGGGTGAAATCAGGACCGTGGAATGGCGTGGCAAGCCGGTGTTTGTGCTCAAGCGGTCGCAGGACATGCTCGATGCGCTGGTACGGCACGACGGGCTGCTCGCCGACCCGCGGTCGCGACGATCGATCCAGCCCGAGTACGCCCGCAACGCGGCGCGCTCCACAAGACCGGAGATCCTGGTGCTGGAAGCCGTCTGCACCCACCTGGGTTGCATCCCCAGCTTCCGGCCAACGCCGGGCGCGCCGGATATCGATGCTGCATGGCCCGGAGGTTTCTTCTGCCCTTGCCATGGATCGAAGTTCGACCTCGCCGGACGCGTTTTCAAGAACGTTCCCGCACCGACCAATCTGACGGTGCCTGCGTACCAATTTGCATCCGAGTCGACCCTGCTCATCGGCACCGATGCCACGCCCTGACCCATCAACCCCCAGGAAAATCCACCATGCACACCTTCAGTTTCGGCGTCAGCGCCATCACGCGCGGCGGTTGTATCGGCAGCATTCACCCGGGGCTTGCCCGCATTGCCGGCGCAGGCCAGGCTGACGCCAGCCTGCGCCTGCCTGCCCATGGCAAAACGGCCCGGCCATGAGCAAGAACAACCACAAGCGCCAGAAACACCGTCACCGGGCGGCGATCGACGGTGGCAGCCCGGCGCCCGCTGCGCCTGCCAGTGCCGCCGGGCCAGAGACGGGTTCGTTGTCGCGTGAAGACTATGACGCGCAACTGCACGTTCTTCAAGTCGAGTTGGTCAAGTTGCAGCGGCACTTTATCGGCTGCGGCGACCGGATTCTGGTCCTGCTCGAAGGCCGCGACTGCGCCGGCAAGGACGGCAGCATCAAACGCATCGTCGAGTACCTGAGCCCGCGTGAAACCCGTGTCGTCGCACTCGGAAAACCGTCGGACCGGGAACGTCGCGGATGGTATTTCCAGCGTTACGTCGCGCAGCTTCCGGTGGCCGAGGAACTGGTTCTCTTCAATCGCAGTTGGTACAACCGCGCCGGTGTCGAGCATGTGATGGGCTTTTGCTCCAAGGACGAGCACAAGGAGTTCATGCAATCGGTACCGAAGTTCGAAGAGATGCTGGTCAACTCCGGCATCAAGCTGCTGAAGTATTACCTGGACATCGGAAAGCACGAGCAAATACGCCGCCTGGCGGACCGTGTGCGCGACCCACTCAAGCAATGGAAGTCCAGCCCGATCGACGCCGTGGCCGTCAAGCACTGGAAGGCCTACTCCGCCGCGCGCGACCAGATGCTGTTGCGAACACATACGGCGACCGCGCCGTGGCACATCGTGCGCGCGGACGACAAGCGCCTCGCGCGCTTGAATCTGATGCGTGACATGTTGTCGCGCCTGCATTACGCCGGCAAGAAGAACAAGCTCGTCCAGCCCGACCAGGAGATCGCGTTCGAATTCACGCCGGATTGCATCGCCGCCGGGCGGCTGGCGCGCTGATGCCCGCGCAACAAGGACGCACCATGAAAACAAGCACCATCGAAGTCGGAGAGCTGGTATCCACGCTGAGCGCGGCGGGCGTCGCCCGCCAACTCAACGCGCT
>JANMYG010000444.1:0-4019 GCA_031381865.1 Betaproteobacteria bacterium
AGCGAAAACGGCAGGTAGCGCTGCAGCAGCGGCACCCCGTTGCGGATCGTGCGTTCGGCCTCCTTGGCCAGTGCGAATTCGGTATTCGCGGCGATCGGGAACTCGTGCGAGCGGCTGAACCAGCCCGCGTTGCCGTGCAGCGCCAGAGCCGCCTGCGAGAACAGTTGCAGGATCGCCGGGTGCACATCGGGGCGGGCCAGCAATGTCGTGGTGGGCGCCACCAGTCGCACGTCCTGCGCCGGCACGTCGGCCGCCATGTCGACCACGCCGCGCGGCAGCGACACCGGCGCCAGGAACGGCAGCCGGCGCGAATAGGCTTCGTTCTGCGCAAAGTCCATCAGCTTGACGCCCGGTGTCTGCAGCAGCATCTGCACCATCAGCGATTCGGGCGCCGAGGCGAACACCAGCGCGTCGATGTCGCCGCCAAGAAAGGCCACCGTCGCGGCAGTCTGGTCGAGCTGCGACAGGATCACGCCTGGCGCTTCCATCCGGTTGAGATCGAACAACGCGCCCATCAGGTTGGGCACGCCGCTGCCGGCCGTGCCCACATTCACACGCAGCCCCTTGAGCTGCGACAGGGTGACCAGCGTGCCCGATGGGGCGACCTTTTGCGCCGCATCGGCACGGTAGAACAGCCACACCGGCTCCAGGAACAGGCTGCCCAGCGACACCGGCCGGTTCTCGTCGCCGGCCGCCGGGCTGGCGCTGCCGCCCTGCACAAAACCGAGGTCGGCCTTGCCCTGCAGCAGCAACTGCAGGTTGGCCGAGGAGCCTTCGCTGGGCAGCAACACCACCTCGATGCCGCTGGCCGCGAGCGCCTTGCGGTAACGCATCCCGAACTCGGCATAGGCGCTTTGCGCCGGTCCGGTAGCCAGCGTGACGCGTTTGGGCGGGTTCGGGTCGAGCCACCAGTAGGCCAGCCCGAGCAGCGCCACGGCCAGCAGCACGAACGGGCCGGCCGACACGGCCAGATCGCGCAGCGAGAGCAGGGTGTAACGGATCGCCTTGGGCATCATCGCTGCGCTGTGCCGTGCCGCGGGCTCAATCGACCTGCGTTGCCACCGGCAGGGTCAGGCCGGACAGGTCGCGCGCCGCCGGCCAGGTGTCGGCACCCACGGTGATCCCGCGCGCCGCGAGAATGGCGCGCACCACGGCGCGGGCGGTGACCTCGGCCGCCATCGTGGTCAGCAGCAGCATGCTCGGCGTCTGGCCCGACTTGCCGGTTGCCAGTGCAAATATGGTGTCGCCGTCATGCATGGTATGAACCGGATTGATGCTGCGCGCCAGCCCGTCATGCGCGACCTGCGCGAGCCGCTGCGCCTGCACTTTGCCCAGCATGGCGTCTGTGGCCACCACAGCCAGGGTGGTATTGGTGCCGAACGGCAGTGGGCTCGGCATCGCCCCCGACAGGATGGTGTTGCGGATGTTGAGCAGCGCCGAGCCGTCGTCCGTGCGGGCGCCCGCGATGACTGCTCCGGTGGTTGGGTCGACCACGTCGCCCAGGGCGTTGCACGCGACCAACGCGCCGACCGTGACGCCTTCGACAGTGATCGCGGCGCTGCCGATACCACCCTTCATTGCACGCTCGATGCCGAACAGTTTGCCCACCAGCGCACCGGCGCCAGCGCCGATATTGCCTTCGCCAGGCGCCGCGCCGCTGGCTGCCACGCAGGCTGCGTAGCCGGCCTGCGCGTCGGGACGGATGCGCGCGTCGCCGGCCGCCAGGTCGAACAACACCGCCGCCGGCACGATCGGCACCAGCCCGTAACGCACCGGCAGGCCGATGCCGTTTTCCTCCATCCAGCGCATCACGCCGCCAGCCGCGTCCAGGCCCCAGGCGCTGCCGCCCGCGAGAAGAATCGCGTGTACCTGGTCGACCAGGTTGG
The DNA here is from genome assembly GCA_031381865.1 of Betaproteobacteria bacterium. Lineage (GTDB taxonomy): Bacteria > Pseudomonadota > Gammaproteobacteria > Burkholderiales > Burkholderiaceae_C > CAISIP01. The sequence goes on from JANMYG010000444.1 coordinate 1,887, forward strand.
ACGGGTGCAGAAGGTCGGTCTCGCGCGTGCCGGGGGCCGCGCCGCGCACATCCACGCCGCCGACCGCGCCGTCGCGCGCGATCACCACGCTGCAGCCGGTAGGACGGCGGCTATCGGTGAAATGGCCGACTTCGATGCCAAGTACGTCGGTGATGCTGTCGGTGCCGGAGTCGGAGCGGGTCATGCTGAATTCATTATCCACGTCCGCCCATGTTCCGCGCCACCTCGTTGACGATGCCGAAGTTTGACTTCGATCAATAGCGGCGTCCGCCCCGGCGCTAGACTGGTGTGACTGTCAAACTGGTCTCGCCAGTGCCGGTACCCACACAATCCACTCGCCATGAACCGCATGTCCAGCCGCCCCAGAACACGCTTCACCGCCGCGGTGATGCTGTTTGTTTGGCTGCTCACCCTGGGCGCGGGAATCGCCAACGCCTGCCTGTTGCACGAGGATGATGCACAGGCTGGTCAAGCAGGTATCGCGGCTGTGCCTGGCGCGCGCGAATCGGGCGCCGGGAATCACCCACTCGGTTCGGCGCAAGCGGTTGCGGCAGCAGACACGGCCGATGGCGACCAGTTGGTGCACAGCGCCACCTGCCGCGCCTTGTGTGTTGCCGGGCAGACCGCAGTGCCCAAGCAAAAGGCCGCTGCCTGCGCCGACCAACAGACCGATGCGATTCCGGTGTCGACCTGCGGGCCGGTCAATGTGCTTGCCGCTCCGATGCCGAGGCTCTGGCGCGTCGCCTACGCATGGAGGCCGGAGCTGCCGGTCTTCATCCGCTTTCTGCGTCTGACTCTATAACCCCTGCCGGTCGGGTTTGCCGCCGCGCGGATGGATCCGCCCGGTGGTCGGCCCGCTTCCCATTCCGCATCGCCGAGCGGCGATGCCGGAACAGCACTTCTGTTTTTCAACACCACGGCCGGGCGGTTGTCCCACCGGTGCCCGAAGCGCCTGCTGCGCCGCTTCACCCTGACCTTTTGGAGCGACCATGAACCACGACCATTCCAGTCATGACCCCGAGCCCAAGGGCTTCTGGAGTTCGCGCTACGCCATCGGTCTGCTCGTCCTGGGCGCCATCGCCGGCTACTTCCTGCTGAGCGAGCACCGTGCCCACTTCTTTGGCGCGTTGCCGTACCTGTTGCTGCTGGCCTGCCCCCTGATGCATATCTTCATGCATGGCGGCCACGGCGGCCACGGTGGTGGGCATGGCGGACACGGCGGTGGTGCGCACGGCGCCAACACGCCAGCGCCGCCAAAGCCCGGCAAGTCGGGAGAACAACCATGAACCATGACGTCCCGGCGTACGGATTGTGGACGCTCGTCGTCCTCAATTCGGCCATCTTCCTGATGTTCGCGTTCAGCTTCTTCAAGCCGCAGACCGCGCGCGACTGGCGCAGCTTCAGCGCATTCGGGGCTTTCATCGTCGCGCTGTTCGTCGAGATGTACGGCTTTCCGCTGAGCATCTACCTGATGTCGGGTTGGCTGCAGACCAGGTACCCGAACCTCGACCTGATGAGCCACAACACCGGTCACCTGTGGTCGACGCTGCTGGGCGAAAAGGGCGACCCGCACTTCGGCGCCCTGCACATCGCCAGTTACGTCTTCCTGGCCTACGGCTTTTACCTGCTGTCAAGCGCCTGGAATGTCCTGTACCACGCGCAGCGCCGCAATCAACTGGCCACGACCGGGCCCTACGCCCGGATCCGGCATCCGCAGTACGTGGCCTTCGTGCTGATCCTGCTCGGTTTCCTGCTGCAGTGGCCGACGCTGCTGACGCTGATCATGTTCCCGATCCTGCTGGTCATGTACGGGCGTCTGGCTGTTATCGAGGAGGCTGAAATGCGCGCGCAGTTCGGCGCCGCCTTTGATGCCTATGCGGCGCGCACGCCGCGTTTCCTGCCATCGTGGCCACCGGCTGGAGCGGCCACTTGAGGCAGCCGTCCCCGCCACCGACATGACACCGGCCCACCAGGAGATCGCGTTGGAGCCCGCGCCGGATTGCATCGCCGCCGGGCGGCTGGCGCGCTGATGCCCGCGCAACAAGGACGCACCATGAAAACAAGCACCATCGAAGTCGGAGAGCTGGTATCCACGCTGAGCGCGGCGGGCGTCGCCCGCCAACTCAACGCGCT
>JANMYG010000507.1:0-2220 GCA_031381865.1 Betaproteobacteria bacterium
GTATCGACCTCATCGCACCGCATACGCGTTGGGTGCGCTCCTTCGCCTGCACCGAGGGGCATGAGGCGATTCCCCGGCTGGCCCGCACCAAGGGTCTCAAGACCATGGTGGGGGCATGGATCAGCAACGATCGCGAGCGCAACGAACGCGAGATTGCGGCCTTGATCGCGTTGGCGAAGGACGGCATGGTCAACGTTGCGGTGGTGGGCAACGAGGTGCTGTTGCGGGAGGAACTGCCCGAGCCGGAACTGCTCGCCTACATCGGGCGCGTGAAGGCGGCGGTGCCCGAGGACGTGCAGGTGGGTTGCGTCGACGCCTACTACCAGTTCCTCGAGCGGCCGGCACTCACTGGCGCCTGCGACGTGCTGCTGCCCAACTGCTACCCGTTCTGGGAGGGCGCCGACATCGACATGGCGGCGCAGTACCTGCGGCGCATGCATGGGCTGGTGAAGGCTGCCGGCGGCGAGAAACCCGTCATCGTCGCCGAGACCGGTTGGCCCGGCAAAGGCCAGCCGGTGGCCGGTGCAGTGCCGTCGGCCGAGAACGCGATGAAGTACTTCATCGACGTGCAGCAGTGGGCGAAAGGCGAAGGCGTCAAGCTGATCTACTTCTCCTCGTTCGACGAGCCGTGGAAGCTCGCGCAGGAAGGCGAAGTGGGCACGCAGTGGGGCCTGTGGGACCAGCACGGGAAACCGAAGTATTCATGAGCAGCCAGGCGCGCACCGTACTTGAAGCCGATGGGTTTCACAGCACCGACTTCAACGCCGCACGGGCCTTCTCGAGTTTTCTGCCCGGCATCGCCGGCGAATACGGCAAGCCGATGTGGGTCTTCTACACCAACCGGGGGCAATGCATCTCGAGTTTCGGCGTGCGCGACCGCAACGGCGCGATGCTCGAGTTCCACCCGGCCAACAAGGCCTATGCGCTGACGCCGCTGCTGGGTTTTCGCACCTTCTTCAAGATTCAGGACGACCGCCAGGGCTTGCTCTACGAGCCGTTCCAGCGCACCGATGACGAGCGCGTATCGCAGCGCCTGAGCATCCGTCCCGAAGAGATAGAGCTCGAAGAGACGAACCACAGCCTGGGGCTGCGCACGCGCGTCGTGTATTTCACGTTGCCGCACGAGAACCTGCCGGCGCTGGTGCGGCGGGTCACGGTGCAGAACATCGGCCCGGCGCCGGTCGATGCCGAGGTGCTCGACGGCCTGCCGCAAATCGTGCCCTACGGGCTGGAAGAGAAGTTGCTCAAGTCGATGTCGCGCACCATGGAGGCGTTCGCCGAGGTCCGCCATGTGGAGGACGCCCTGCCCTTCTTCAAGCTCAAGGTCGAACCGTCCGACAAGCCCGAAGTGGTGTGGATCGATGGCGGCTTCTTCGCTTTCACGCTGCAGCACGGCATGCCGGTTCCGGTGCTGGCCGATCCGGAGCAGGTGTTCGGCAGCGACACCAGTTTGCGCACCCCGCTGAACTTCCTGCGCAACCGGTTGGTGGATGCACACGCCGGCCGGCGCGAGACGCTCACCGGTTGCGCATTCGCCCAGCTGAATCTCAGGTTGGCGCCTGGCGCATCGGGCTCCTGGGACTCCTATTTCGGCCAGGCGCCGGAGTGGGAAACCGCACGCGCCTTGCGCGAACGGGTTGCGGCCGACGCGCAATACACGCCCCGGCGCAGGGACGAAAACGCCCGGCTGATCTCGGACCTGGGCGCCCGGTTCGCACTCGTGGCCGGGCCCGCGCAACTCGACCCCTATACCCGCCAGGCCTTTCTGGACAACACCCTGCGCGGCGGCCAGCCGGTGGTGATCGACGGCCCGCGCGGAGCCAGGGTGTTCCACAGCTTCACGCGCAAACACGGCGACATGGAGCGCGACTACAACGCGTTCGAACTCGCGCCGACCTACTGGTCGCAGGGCAACGGCAATTTCCGCGACGTGAACCAAAACCGGCGCAGCGAGAATTTCGTGTTCCCCGGCGTCGGCGCGTCCAATATCGAGACCTTCTTCGACCTGATCCAGATCGACGGCAACAACCCGCTGGTGATCCAGTCCGAGAAATTCATGCTGGCGCCGGAACAGCTGGAGGCGTTGTGGCAGACCTGGCACGCCGGCAACACGCCGCGATGGCAGCAGTTCCTGGCCCGCCCGTTCGGCCCGGGCGAACTGCAGGAGGCGCTGGTCGCCGATTACGGCACAGCGCAGATGGCGCGGCCCTGGTTCGACCA
>JANMYG010000814.1:0-3588 GCA_031381865.1 Betaproteobacteria bacterium
CCTTTGGCGGCCCAGCGGGTGTCTGGTCGCCGGAGCATCTCTTCGTCCTCGCTGCGACAACATGCTTCATGACCACCTTCCTGGCCGTGGCCAACGCCTCGAAATTCGAAATCTCCGCGATCGAATGCTCGGGGGTCGGCACCCTTGAAAAGGGCGAGGACCGGCGCTTCTGGGTCTCTCGGATTCTGTTGCGACCGCAAGTAACGATCAGTCGCGAGGAAGACCGCGAGCGCGCGGTCCGCCTCATCGAGAAGGCGGAAACCGCCTGCCTCATCTCTCACTCCATGCGCACGCCCGTCACCGTCGAATCCGAGGTTCGGGTCGCCGCTTTGCCGGCCGTTTGAGCCAATAGAAAGACAAGAAATGGAAAACCTATTGGCTGGCCTGGCCCTCACCGCCGTCTGGATCAGTCTGCAGATCTTCGTACTCCCGAGGTTGGGCGTGCCCACCTGAGCCGTTCCACGCCCGCGCGTGCCGCGGGCCAAAGACGACCCCAACGTCAAGGACCCTGCCTGCTGAGAGTTCAGCGCCCGAGGCCGGGAAGACCGTTGACCCCTGGGCGAGCCCCGCTGGGCTGTCGCCGCGTTCTGCGGAGCCCCCCCCTGTGTGCGCCCACGCCGGGCAGCGACTGGCGCGGCGCGGCGAGGCTGAAAGCCCAGCACGACGAGAGGCGAACCGCACAAGCGTGGATCACGGCCTGCGCCGGGATGACAGCCGTTGGCCGGACGGCAACCTGCGCCTGGATGACAGCATTGGGCGGGATGACAGCCTGCGTCGGGATGACAGCCTTTGCCCGAATGACAGCCTGCGCCCCGATGACAACTCCTGGCGGGGTGACAACCACCGCCATGAGAACGACCTCCGCCGGGATGGTGCACGACTGCAATGGGACGCGAGCCGCGCGGCGCGGCAGTTTCGGCGCGCCGCGGCCGCTCAGGCCGGCTGGGCTGGCACCTGCACTGCGGTTTCGTCGGGCAGGCCCAGCAGCGCCCAGCGCTGCTTCAGTTGTTGCCCCTGCGGGTCGGCCAGCGCGGCAGTGCGCAGCGCCGCCAGGTCGGCGGCTGCATCGGGACGCCCCGCGAGCAGCGCGGCGGCGCGCAGCAGGCGGTCGAACTTGCTGCTGCCACGGGCGTGGGTGTCGCTGTAGCCCTTGACCAGCCGCCGGCAGAGGATGAGTTCGAGCGCCAGCGCATAGTCGTCCCGCATCAGTCTCGCCACCTGCGCCAGCCACTGGTCGATGTGGGCCGTCTCGGTGGCGTGGAGCTGGCTGCGCCGGCGCCAGCGCCGCATCGCCGCCAGGCCCTGCAGCATCAGCTGGCCGCGCACCGTGTGCGGGCGCAGCCGCTGGCCCTTGCCGACGCGTTTGGCGAGGAAGCCGCGCACACCCGGGGTGGCCTCGATCCAGCGCACCAGGCCCGGCGGCAGCATCGCATAGACCTCTTCCATGCGCGGGTGGAAGAACTCCACCGTGCCGACCACCTCCTCGGCGCCGGCGCCGACCTCGTCACGCACGCGTTGGCTGCGCTCTACCCGGGTCTTGAGATCGGCGACACGGATCACGTCGTCATAAGCCATGGCCACCGCGACCCAGCGCGCGGCCTCCACGGTGGCGACGTGGCCGTGTTGCGCGCCACCACATTCTTGCGCATGCCGGTGCAGCGCGCTCATCCGGTCCAGGTACTCGGCGCCGTACGCGATGTCCTGGTATTCCATCACGCGCTGCAGCCCGGCGCCCAGCATCGCGTGAGCGGCGGGCGGAAACTCGCGTTCGATCCGTGCCCGCAGCGGCTCCACCTCGGGTGAGGCGGCACGTGCTGGCAGGGGTTTGGGCGCAGTCGCCATCGGATCGGCCGGTGCATCCAGCCGCATCGGCTTGCGCACCGCTTCCATGCCGGCACGCCAGGCGCGCAGGCTGGTCTCCACCGCCACGCCGGCGCGCTGGACCGTGGCCTCGAAGGCGGCGTCGTCGAACGGCAGTTCGCCGCACCCCGCCAACGCGCCGAACAGCGACGCCGACAACACACTGCCGTTTTGCCTGGCCAGCGCCTGCATGTCGTCGTGCAGGAACCGCCGCGCGTGCCGGTGCCCTGCCTCCAGCACCGCGCCGGTGTCGGCGATGCCGTTGCCGGGCGCGACTTTTTCCAGCGTCGCGTAGTCGCGATGCGACGAAGTGATCAGGGTGGTGCGCTCGGGCGTGACCAGGCCGCGCTGCATCGCGCGGCCGGCTTCCATGAGTTCCGAGGCGATCACGATGTCGACCTCGCCCGGCACCGGCATCAGGGCCAGCACCGGTGTGCCGCCGTGTGCCGCCACATGGCTGTGCGCGAACAGTTCGATGTAGTAGATGGTGGCGCCGGTGCGCTGCGCGACGCCGGCCACCGAGGTGGCCTGCGCCAGGTAGCCGTTGTGTTCGGCCAGGTCGACGATCCAGTCCACCAGCACGCCGCCGCCCTGGCCACCCATGGCCAGGATGGCGATCGTGATCGGGTGCCGGGCATCGTCGCCGAGCCGGCGCAGGGGTCGGGCGGCGGCGTCCATCACGCACCCTCCGGGTACAGGGCGCGCTGGCGCAGAGCGTGTTGCTGGCGCGCCTGCAACCAACCGACCGCCCTGCGGCGCCAGCGGTCCAGCCATGACTCCCAGGCGCTGGGGTTGCGCACCCAGTCGATGCGGTAGAACGACGGGCCCAACACCGCCGCGTCGGCCACCTCGCCACAGTGGCCACAGGCCACACAGCCGTCGTCCACGAACGCCACCGGGTCGGGCTTGAGCGGGTCGCCGCTGTTCTTGAGCGTGAGCGAGGGGCAGCCCGACAGCCGCATGCAGGCGTGGTCGCCGCTGCACACCGCCGCGTCGACACCGAACTTCTCCTTCACCACACGTTCGCCGCGCTGGACCGCGTCGGCGATCTGCGGCTTGACGCGGCGCTGCTTGTTGAGCATGCATTCACTCTGCGCGATGATCACCTTGGGGCCCTGGAAGCCGGTCGTCAGCGCCTCGTGCAGCGTGGCCTGCATCGCATTGACGTCGTAGGTGTTGTCGAGCGTGCGCACCCACGACACGCCCACGCCACGCACCGCCGCTTCGATCGGGTGCTGCGTGCTGCGCTGGGCGTTGTCCCCGCGTGACGACAGCAGCTCCTGACCGCCGGTGGCGGCCGAGTAGTTGTTGTCGACGATCACGATCACGCCGTCGGCCTTGTTGAACACCGCATTGCCGATGCCGCTGGCCAGGCCGTTGTGCCAGAAACCACCGTCGCCCATCATCGCGATCGAGCGTTTGCCGGCGCGCACGTTGAACGCCGACGCGCTCGACGCGCCCAGGCCGTACCCCATGGTCGAGGCACCGAGGTGAAACGGCGGCATGGCGGCAAACAGGTGGCAGCCGATGTCGGCCGAGATGTGGTGCTGGCCCAGTTCTTCCTGCACCAGCGTCATGGCCGAGAAGATCGGACGCTCCGGGCAGCCGGTACAAAACCCGGGTGGACGGGCCGGCACCACCGCCGCCAGCTCGGGCGCGCCGACACGCGTGCCGGCACCGGTGGCTGCGGCCGCGGCCGCCGAGCTCACGGCCAGCCGGGCCGGCTGG
>JANMYG010000695.1:0-8651 GCA_031381865.1 Betaproteobacteria bacterium
GTTCACACGACGGCGAACGGACGCAGTTTGTGGGTCACGCATGGAGACTATTTCGATGGTGTCATCCAGTGCGCCAAGTGGCTGGCCTATGTGGGCGACAACCTGTACGAGTTCACGCTCAAACTCAACCGCCATCTCAACTCGGCGCGGGCCCGGCTCGGCCTGCCTTATTGGTCCCTGTCGGCTTACCTCAAGCACAAGGTCAAGAGCGCGCTGAACTACGTCACGGATTTCGAAACGGCCGTCGCCAGCGAGGCGCGCAAACGGGGCCATGACGGCGTGGTCTGTGGCCACATCCACCGGGCCGAGATGCGGGCCATCGACGGCACCCTGTACTGCAACGATGGAGACTGGGTCGAAAGCCGCACCGCCCTGGTCGAACACCATGACGGACACCTTGAACTGCTGCACTTTGTGCCTGCCGCTGCCGTCACCAGGCGCAGCATTGCGTCGGCGCTGGCGCCGGCATGAAAGTGGCATTGATCACCGACGCCTGGGAACCTCAGGTCAACGGCGTAGTGACCACTTTGGTGGAACTGGTTCGGGAGATGGAGCGGGCCGGTCACCAGATCGAGGTGATCCATCCTGGACAGTTCACGACCCGCCCCTGCCCGGGTTATGCCGGCATCGACCTGGCGCTGCGCCCGAAAACGGCGCTGTGGCGACAACTGGACGCCTGTGCTGCACAAGCCATCCATATCGCAACCGAAGGTCCGCTGGGCTGGGCCGCACGCGCCTATTGCCTCGATCGCGGCCTGGCGTTCACCACCGCCTTTCACACCAAATTTCCCGAGATACTGCACGCGGCATTCCGGGTTCCGCTGTGCTGGGGTTACGCGTTGTTCAGGCATTTCCACCGACCGTCGTCGGGCGTGCTGGTGCCCACAGGCGGTGTACTCCGAATGCTGCAACAGCGCGGGTTCCGCGACCTGCGCAGCTGGACCCACGGCGTGGACACCGGGCTGTTTTCCTTCGCCGAACAAGTGCGGCCTTGGCCGCCGCTGGGTACGCTTGCCCGACCGGTTTCCCTGTTTGTGGGACGGGTGTCCTATGAAAAGAATATCGAAGCGTTCCTGCAATTGGACGTGCCCGGCTCCAAGGTGGTATGCGGAGTGGGGCCGTTGGAAGACAGCTTGAGGGCGCGATTTCCCGGAGTGCGGTGGTTGGGGCTGCTGTCGCGCGACGAACTGGCACAGGTCTATGCCAGCGCGGACGTGTTTGTGTTGCCCAGCCGGTCGGAAACCTTCGGTCTGGTGATGCTGGAAGCCATGGCGTGTGGCACGCCGGTCGCGGCCTACCCGGTGGACGGGCCACTGGAGGTATTGGGAGCACGCGACGGTCGCGCCAGCGGCGGTGCGCTCGACGACGACTTGCACCAGGCGTGGTACGCAGCGGTGGCCGTCCCGCGGCATGCAGCACGCGCGCGGGCGCTCGTGTTCAGCTGGAGTCATGCGACCCGGGTTTTCGCCGGGCACCTGGTGCCAGTCCATCGGGGCGGGCGATTGACGCAAATCAGTCCGCCGGCCGATGGCGTCACGCAACTGTCATCAAACCCGGGAACAATGCGTCACTGATTCGTAACCGACGTCTGGAGCCCGATGTTTTCCTCCGTTCCTGCGCCTGACGGCATGGTCATGACGCACGCAACACCGTTGCTGGACCGCGACCAGAGCATCCTGGCATTCAACGAGCGTGTACTGGACTGGGCCTGCCGTGCCGAGGTGCCGTTGCTGGAGCGGCTGCGCTACCTGTGTATTGTTTCGTCCAACCTGGACGAGTTTTTCGAAGTCCGGGCCGAGCCCCAACTGGCCGCCGCGCGCGCCGGCAGCCAGCGTGGAGTGCAGACGGTCGCCTCGTTCGAGGCATTCTCGATGACGGCCCATGCGCTGGTGGCACGCCAGTACGCCTTGTACAACGACGAGTTGATGCCGGCGTTCGAAAAGCACGGCATCAAGATCGTCTCGCACGGCGAGCGCAATCCGGCGCAGCGGCGTTGGGTCAAGCAGTATTTCGAGCGCGAGGTTCGACCCCTGTTGCTGCCGGTGGCGTTGGACCCATCGCACCCGTTTCCGCAGGTCGCCAACAAGTCGCTCAATTTCGTGGTGCGGCTTGCCGGGATGGATGCCTTTGGCCGCGCCAACGAAATCGCGATCGTCAAGCTGCCGCGGGTGCTGCCGCGGCTGATCCGTCTGCCTGAAAAAGTGGCTGGGCGCAACCGGCTGTTCGTATCGTTGTCGAGTGTGATCCGCGCCCACCTGGGCGAGCTCTTCCCGGGGCGCGGTGTTGGCCAGTTCTCGCAGTTCCGGCTGACGCGCCATTCCGACCTGGCGGTGGACGAGGACGACGTCAAGAACCTGCGCACTGCCTTGCGCCAGGGGCTGCAGCACCGCCACTACGGTCAGGCGGTCCGGCTGGAAGTTTCGGCCGGCTGCTCGGAATACCTGTCCGCTTTCCTGCTCAAGCAGTTCGACCTGCCGGAGCTGGCCTTGTACCGGGTGCACGGCCCGGTCAATCTGGTGCGGCTGACCCAGCTGATCGATCTGGTGGACGCGCCCGCCTTGTGTTTCGCGCCGCACCAGCCCTGTTATCCGTCCCAGATCGTCCCGGGGCTGTCGATCTTCGAGCAGCTCAGGCGCGGCGACATTGTCATCCACCAGCCGTTCGAGAGTTTCGACGGGGTACTGGATTTCCTGCGTGAGGCGGTGTTCGACCCGCAGGTGCTGGCGATCCGCCAGACCATCTACCGCACCGGTTCCGACTCGGCGTTGATGGACCTGTTGCGCGAAGCCGTGCGACGCGGCAAGGAAGTCATGGTGGTGGTGGAACTGAAGGCCCGTTTCGACGAGGAAGTCAACATCAACTGGGCCGAAATGCTGGAGTCGATCGGGGCGCAGGTGGTATATGGCGTGGTCGGGTTGAAGACCCATGCCAAGATGATGCTCATCACGCGCCGGGAGGGCAAACAGCTGCGCCGCTACGGCCATCTTTCGACCGGCAACTACAACCTTCGCACGGCGCGCCTTTACACCGACCTGAGCCACCTCACGGCCGACCCGGCATTGACCGCCGACATGGCCAACGTGTTCGTCCACCTGGCCGGACAGAGCCGCTTGCACAACTTGCACCAGGCGTGGCTGGCGCCGTTCCACCTGCATCGCAAACTGATCCAGAAGATCGACGCGGTCGGCGACGCCGCCGCGAACGGCCAGTCCGGGCGCATCGTCGCAAAAATGAACGCCCTGACCGACGAGGCGCTGGTCGCGTCCCTGATCCGTGCCGGGCAACGCGGAGCCCGGATCGACCTGATCGTGCGCGGCGCCTGCACGCTGCCTGCGCGGGTGCCGGGTTTTACCGACAACATCCGCGTGCGTTCGGTGATCGGCCGGTTTCTGGAGCACACCCGCGTCTTCTACTTTCGTTGTGGTGCGCACGAGGATTTGTACCTGTCCAGCGCCGACTGGATGAACCGCAACATGATGCGCAGGATCGAACTGGCCTGGCCGGTCAATGACCCGGCGCAGCGCCAGCGCATCGTGGATGAATGCCTGGTGGCCTACCTGCACGACCAGGTGGATGCGTGGGACATGTTGCCCGATGGCAGCTACGCCAGGGTCAAACCCGCTCATCGCCGTCCCGCCCATGGCGCACAGGCCGCCCTGGTGGGGCGGTACACGGGGCGCGATGCCGCAACTAGAGGCCGAGGATGAACCTGATACTTTGGCGCCATGCCGAAGCCCACGATACGGCGGCGAGCGGTAACGACCTCGATCGCACGCTCACCGCCAGGGGAGAGAAGCAGGCCAAGCGCATGGGCCAATGGCTTGATCGCCAGTTGCCGGACATCACCCGCATCCTGGTGAGCCCGGCGCGGCGCACCGAGCAGACGGCGATCGCATTGGGCCGCAAATACAAGATCCGGGCGGAGCTCGCGCCCGGTTGCACCGCGGCCCAGTTGCTGGAGCTTGTGTCATGGCCGGACGAGAAGGCCACGGTGCTGGTGGTCGGCCATCAGCCGACCCTCGGCCAGGTGATTGCACAGCTGCTGGAACTGAAGTCCAGCGATTGTGCCGTCAAACGCGGCGCCGTCTGGTGGCTGCGCAGCCGTGAGCGCGATGGACTGCTGCAGACGGTCGTGGTTACTGTCCACTCACCCGAAGTGCTCTGAGCACTGCACCGACGGCCTGTCAAGGCCGGCGCCTCAACTCCTGGATGGGCGCCCGGTCTTGACGACGGGTACGACCCGCAAAGCCGACAGAAACGCGGCGTCCGGCATGGCGGCCAGCGCCTTCACGCCGGCACGCAGCAATTCGCTCTTCTTGGCCGGGCTCGACAACCTGCCGGCGCGTTGCTTGAGGTCGTCCAGCACGCTGTATTCGTTCTTCGGAATGGTGAAACTGTCACGCACCAGCTTGGGTTTCTTGACTTTCGCGGGCTTGCCGCCGCTCTTGGACGCGGTTGCGGCCAGCGGCCAATCGGCTGGCTTGGGCGCCTTGGCAGCAGCCTGCGGGGCCGCAGCGGCGACCGACTTGACGACCGGCTTGACCGCGGGGGCCGCGACCGGGGCGGAGGGTGTGGCCTTGGTGGCCACTGCCTTTTTGACGGACTTGGCAGCAACGGGTGGTTTCTTCGCGGCAGGCATGGCTGTTTTCTCTTTCTGATAAGTGGTGTATGAAGTCTAAATCGGTTGCCGATCAACGATTTGTCGATCTGGAGCCGCAGGCCGGAGCAGGAATCTCAAGGCTCGGCCACCATCAGCGACCACGGCGTCTTTTGCCATGCAATCGCCTCCTCGCGCAGCAGATGCGCGGACTGCGGGTAGGTTTCGGACCAGCCGGTGCGGCAGCGCAAAACGAAACCCTGCAACTGCCCTGGGTCGCGTTCAAGCTTCAGGCCAGTGGTGTTCGGGTCTCTCCTGGCATGGCAAAGAATGATCGCCAGTCGCAGGCTCAGCAGCTGCAGCGCCAGCACCTCGTCGTCGAAATCGACGTCGAGTTTGCGCAGTTTGCCGCGTTGGCCCAGCACCAGCACGCTCAGGCGGTGCAGTTCGGCCTGCGCAAAGCCCATCGCATCGGCGTTGTCGAGAATGTAGGCGCCGTGTTTGTGGTAGTCGCTGTGCGAGATGTGTGCGCCGATTTCATGCAGCTGCGCGGCCCATCCCAGCTTGCGTGTGTTGCGCTGGCGCTCGGGGTCGGCCACGCCCTGGCTTGGCGCCAGCGCCTGCTCGAACAGCGTGATGGCGACCCGGCCAACGCGGCTGCCGTGCGCCGCATTGGCGTTGAACTTCGAGACCAGCCGCTGCACCGACATCGAGCGCACATCCTGGTCGCCACTGGTGTCTCCCATCAGGGCATACAACAAGCCGTGCCGCAATCCGCCCGTGGCAGCCTGCATCTGGTCGATCTGCAGCAGCTCGAATATTGCACGCAGGATACTGACGCCGCCGCCGATGACCGGCCGCCGGTCTTCCTTCATGCCGGCCAGGCGCAAACGGTCCGCACTCTGCGCATCGATCATCTTGCCGAGCAACCAATCCAGGCCAGCCTTGCTGACCGAACCCGCCGGCCAGCCGGCAGCAGCCAGGATGTCGCCAACCGCGCCGATCGTGCCGGCTGATCCGTAGGCGACGTCCCAGCTTTCGCGCGGGTAGGCGTTGAGCGCCTCGTCGAGCACCGCCTTGGCTGCGATCTCGGCCATCTGGAAGGCGTTCCTGGAGAATTGCCCGTTGGCGAAGTAACGGGTCGACCAGGCGATGCTCCCGACCCGGTACGACTCCATCGTCTTGGGCTCGAAGCCATGGCCCAGAATCAGCTCGGTCGAACGCCCGCCGATGTCCGCGACCAGGCGCCGTTCCGCGGATTGGGGCAGCATCTTCGCCACCCCCTGGTAGATCAGCCGTGCCTCTTCGCGCCCCGAGATCACGTCGATCGGAAAACCCAGGATGCCGTTGGCACGCACCAGGAACGCGTCGCGGTTGCGGGCTTCACGCAGCGTCTGTGTCGCCACCGCGCGGACCTCGGACTTCTTGAACCCGGCCAGCCGTTCGCCGAAACGCGCCAGGCAGTCCCAGCCGCGCTGCATCGCGTCGGCGCTCAGGTTGCGCTCTGCGTCCATGCTGCCGCCTTGGCGAATGGTTTCCTTGAGGTACTCGGTGCGTTCGAACTGCCCGTGGTCGAGGCGTACGATTTCCAGTCTGAAGCTGTTGGAGCCGAGGTCGACGGCGGCAAGGCGCGTTCCGTTCTGCATGGGTATTACTGTGATGTTTGGTTCAGCATAGCACCCGCGGGAAGCACGCACGCGGGCGCCGCAGGACGCGGGCGGTCCAATGAACCTGGAAATGAAACGCACCTTCACGACCCGTTGGCCTGCAGGTTACTGGTGCCGGGCAAGGCACCGCCCGCTGGCGTCGCTGGCAGCCCAGTGGCAGACGCCAGGCTGGCCTGGTCCAGGGGAAGGTCCCAGGCCTTCAAGGCGCGAAGCAGGGGCCGTTTTTTCGACTGGTGCGCCTGCATCCGCCGCAGGATGTCGTCCAGCGCGTGTATCGCACCAAGGATGTGCGGCCCCTTGTTCAGCATCACGCATTCGGCGCGCCCGCCCATAGCGGCATCGGTGATTTCGGCGCGCGACGGCAGCCCGGTCTTTGCCAGGGTTTCGAGCACCTGCGTGGCCCAGACCACGGGCATGTGCGCCGCCTCGCAGGCCCACAGGATTTCTTCCTGTACCTCCGCCATGCGCTCGTAGCGGCATTCCACGGCCAGATCACCGCGCGCGATCATGACGCCAGCGGCCGGGCTGGACATGGCAGCGAGCAGCATTTCCGGCAGGTGCGCGAAGCCTTGGCGCGTCTCGATCTTGAGCATGAGTCCGAGGTGCCCGGCGCCGAGCTCAGCCAACCGCGCCTGCAGGCTTTGCACGTCGCCGGATGATTGCGCGAACGACAGGCCCACGACGTCCGCAATGCGCGCCACCACCTCCAGGTCCTCCATATCCTTGGGTGTCAAAGCGGGCGATTCGAGCCGTGTATCGGGTAGGTTGATGCCCTTGTCGGCACCCAGGCGTTCACCCGCGTCGCGGGCGTTGGTGATCTCGACCTCGACCCGCGTGACACCGCCGCGCCGCACCACGCCACCGATCCGGCCGTCGTCGAACCAGATGCGATCACCCTTGCGCACCCGTGCCAAGGCTTCCGGAAGTGTGCAGGCGATGGTCGCCGGCTTGTCGTGTCGGCCCTTTTCCCCCGGCACCGCATCGTGTCCAGGCCCCTGGGCGACCAGGCGCAATGTCTGGCCACGGCACAGGGTCAATTGCCCCGTGGGTACGGGAATGTCGCCAATCCCCGTGTCGCGCAGGGCGTGACCACCGTGGCCCCGGCGGTGCAGCCGCAGTCGGGTCGTGGTAGTCAGGTAGACCGTGTGATCGCACTCGACCAGCGCTCCTGCCGCCTGGCACTGGACCACCGTCAGCCGACGCGCGCGGGCGCGCGCGTCGCTCAGGTCGATGCGACTGCCGATCTCGAGTCGCGCCAGCCATTGGGCGTCGACGCCCAGGCATGGTGTGGCGCCCTCGACCGGCAGCGTCGAGCCGGCCGTGCGCAAACCGAGCCGGGCATTTGTCGTCACCCGGCCGAGCGCGTCCCGTTCGGGTTTGAGCTTGAGCACCGCCGTACCGCCGGCGATTGCTCCGGTGCGCAACTTGGGTCCACCCAGGTCCATCAGCACGCGCACCGACCGCTTGGCGCGCCGCGCCGAACGCCGCACGCGCTCGGCCATCGCGACCCATTCGGTCGCGCCGTCGTGGGCGCAATTGATGCGTGCCATGTCCATGCCGGCGTTGACCAGCGCGTCGACCAGCGCCGCGTCGTGCGCCGCCTGGCTCGGCAGGGTCACCATGATCCGTACGTCACGTTCAGGCGGTGGAGCACCGAACAGCGCCTCGGCGTGGTGCGCGAGCCGCGCCCCGCCGCTCAACAAGCCGGCGGGTTCGTCCTGTTGCAGTGGCGTCCAGTCGCGCCCGGCCAGCCGGTGCAAGATACCAAGCACCTTGTCCACGTTGGCCAGCACATGGGTCTCTGCGCGTCCCAGCGACGACACGCCGATCAGGGCCAGTTGATCCTGGAGATGGCGCAGATCGACATGCCGCATCGCCAGGTAATGCGCCAGATTGATGGCACTGGCGTGCCGGGATGGCTGCATGTCGCGCAGCCAAGGGTCGAGCCGGCTCTGCCGCTCCAGCATGGACGCGCGAAGAACCCAGAGCTGCGCGATCAGCGCATCGACGGTCTGGGCGTTCCAGCCTCCTGGGGCGGTGTCACGGGCCGTGGATTTCATTGAAGCGCGCATGAAACGCCGAGCTTGACGGCCAATCGTGACGTTTTCGCGACAAACAACCACCGCGGTGTCGAAACTTATGTCATGCCAGTGTCGCATGGCGCTGGGCGCCTTCCGCGACGGATGACACGCGCGGACCATTCGGGCAACACCGCGCAACCGGGATTGCCGGGGCGCTGTTGTTGCCCCCTTGAGGGGCTGAGGCCCGCGGCTCCAGGCCTGTATGCACAGGCCTGGACGGGCCGAAGAGGCACCGTCTCTGGCGGTGACACGTGAGGCCCGCGGCTCCAGGCCTGTATGCACAGGCCTGGACGGGCCGAAGAGGCA
>JANMYG010000699.1:0-3915 GCA_031381865.1 Betaproteobacteria bacterium
TTTTCGCGCAACGATCCGCCGCGCCGCAATGCGGTGGACATGGCGGAGGTCGTCAGTGATACGGCGCGGCTGTTGAAGGTGACGCTACCGCCTGGCGCCAAGTTGCGTGTGCATAGCAGCGCCGACCTGCCCGCCGTGATGGCCGACGCAACCCAGGTCGAACAGGCCCTGCTCAACCTGTGTACCAACGCCATGCATGCGATCGGTGGTGAAAAGGGCAGCATCAGTGTCAAGCTCGGCAGCACCTATTCCCAGTCGCTCAAGGAAGAGCGGCGCGGCATCTCGCGCGGCCACCATGTCACGTTGGCCGTGCGGGATACCGGAACCGGCATCGACCCGGAGACGATGGAGCGCATCTTCGAGCCGTTTTTCACCACCAAGCCGGTTGGGCACGGCACCGGGCTCGGCCTGGCCGTGGTGCACGGCATCATGCGCACGCACCAGGGTTCGGTCGGGGTCCAGAGCACCCCGGGCAAGGGCAGCGTCTTCACGCTGTACTTCCCGCCGGCGGAAACCGCCACGGTCGCCGCCCAAATGGAGATGAGTTTCCCCAGCACCGTGCAGGGCCTGGGCAAACACGTGATGTACGTCGATGACGACGAGGCGCTGGTGTTCCTGGTCGAGCGGGTGTTGACCAGAAAGGGGTTCAAGGTCAGCTCGTTCACCGACCCCCACCTGGCATCGGTCGCGCTGCGTGAACGACCGGACGATTTCGACCTGCTGGTGACCGACTACAACATGCCCGGTTTTTGCGGCGTCGACCTGCTGCGCCAGGCCAGGACCGTGCGGCCCGACCTTCCGGTGGCATTGGCATCGGGTTATGTCACCGCGGAGATCGAGCAACAGGCGTTCGCGGAAGGCGCCCGCGCGCTGATCCACAAGCCCAATGACGTCGAGGAGTTCTGCGAAATTGTCCAGCAGCTGGTGCACGGCAACGGTGCCGGCTGACATCCGGGTTGTTTTCGCCGACGACACCCTGCTGGTGCTGGACAAGCCGGCCGGGCTGCTCTCGGTGCCGGGCCGCGGCGAGGACAAGCAGGATTGCCTGAGCGCACGCGTACAGAACCAGTACCAGGACGCGCTGGTCGTGCACCGGCTCGACATGGCAACATCCGGCCTGATGCTGATGGCACGCGGCAAAACTGCGCAGCAGGTGTTGAACCACGCGTTCGCGCAGCGGCAGATCACCAAGAGGTACGTGGCGCTGCTGCACGGCCGCCTGGCGCCGTTCCCCGGAGGATGGGGCCAGATCGACCTGCCGATCGCCCTGGACTGGCCCAACCGGCCACGCCGTATGGTGCCGGCCAAAGGTGGCAAGGCCAGCGTCACGCGCTGGCGGGTGCAGGAGGGCGCGGGCGCGGCGCACACGCGGGTGGAGCTCGAACCCGTCACGGGTCGGTCGCACCAGTTGCGGGTCCACATGCTGGCCATCGGCCACCCCATCATCGGCGACACCTTGTACTTCGACCGGCCGCCGATCGACGCGCCGCGCCTCATGTTGCACGCGTCCCACATGGCTTTGCTGCACCCGCTGGGCATGCGACCGATGCAGTTCAGCTGCGAACCGGATTTCTGAACCGGCCCGTATCAGGCCGGCACCACCGGCAGTGCCAGCGTCGCTTCCAGCCCGGGCTGTGCATTGCGAAATACCAGGCTGCCACCGTGCGCCTGCGCCACCAGCCGCGTCAGGTGAAGGCCCAGGCCGACGCCACCAGTGCTGCGTTGGCGGGCCGCGTCGGTCCGGTAGAACGCCTCGGCCAGATGCGCCAGCTGTGTCTCGTCGACACCGGGGCCAAAATCCCGCACCACCAGTTTCAGCGATTGTTTCTCGGCCGTCAGCAGCACCAGCGCAGCCTGGGCCGACGCACCGGCGTGGCGCACTGCGTTGTCGAGCAGGTTGCGCACCGCCAGCCGCACCCGTGCCGGGTCCAGCAGGGTTGTCGGCAGGCCGGCCTCGACCTGCAGGCGCAGCTGCTGGAAGTCGGCCCGGGCCGCCACCACCTCGCGCACCAGGGCAGCCAGGTCGGTGCGTTCCAGGTTGAGCGCAACGTGTGCGCCCGACAGGCGTTCGCCCTCCAGCAAATCCGCGATCATGTCGCGCATTTCACCCAGGTCGCGCAGCAAGGCATCGCGCGCGACCCGGGTGTCGGCGGCCTCGGGCAGCAGTTCGGCATTCAGCCGGGCACGCGTGAGCGGCGAGCGCAACTCGTGGCTCATGGCCAGCAGCAGGGCGCGCTTGCCTTCGAGCATCTTGTGGATGTCCTGCGCCATGGTGTTGATCTGCGCGGCAAGGTCGCCCAGTTCGTCGTGGTGGCGTACCGCGATCGGACGATCGAACTCACCGCGACCAAAGCGTTGCGCGCCAGCGCGGATATCGTCCAGCGGTCGCAGCAGCCGGCGCATATAGGCATAGGCCGTGGCGGTCAGCACCAGCAGCAGCGCCAGCGTCAGCCAGCCGATCAGCCGTGGCTGGCTCTTCCAGGGCAGGTCGCCCAGGCCCAGCACCACACGGTGACCGTCCGCGGTGACACGTTCGAGCAGGCGCGGCCCACTGTCGCGCCACCGGTTGCCGGCAGCGTCCGATGGATCGGCGTGTGGGGAGTTGTGGGACGCCCATTGCACCCGCGGCCCGTCGATCCGGATCGATACCGGCAGCCGCGCCGCGATGGCCCGCGCCCGCTCGACGCTCGGCGGCGACCCGATCTCCGCCACCAGCCGGTCCACATAGTCGGCCAGCAGCGGCGCGACGGCCTGGCGCCAGCCCATCGCGATGGCACGCTGGCTGCCAACCAGGAATATCGCCGTCATCGCGAGCGCCAGCAGCAAAAATACCAGCACCAGCTTCAGGCGCAGCGAGTGGCGCAGCGCATAACCGGCGCGGTGGTGCCAGTGGTGGTGGCGCGTTTCAGCCACGACCCACGGCCAGTGAATACCCCGCGTTGCGCATGGTCTTGATGCAGTCGAGTGGTTCGAGCTTCCTGCGCAAGCGGCTCACGACGATGTCGACCGCGCGGGTGTAGAGCTCCGCTTCGTGGCCGCGCAGGTGGTTCAGGATGTCGTCGCGGCCGAACACCTTGCCCGGCTCGCGCGCCAGCAAGGCCAGCAGTGCGAACTCGGTTCCGGTGAGCTCCACCACTTCGCCCTGGCGGCGCACGCTGTGCTTGTCAAGATCCACCTCCAGGCCATCGAACACCAGGCGCTGCGCCGGGCCGCCGGAGCGCCGGCGCCGCAGCACCGTCTGAAGCCGCGCCACCAGTTCCCGCGGCTCGAAAGGCTTGGGCAGATAGTCGTCGGCGCCCAGTTCCAGCCCGACCACCCGATCCATCACCTCGCCGCGCGCGGTCAGCATGATGATCGGGATTTCGCTTTCGCGCCGGATCGTGCGGCACAACGCGAATCCATCCATCTCGGGCAACATCACGTCGAGGATCGCGGCGTCGAACTGCGCCGCGCGCAGTTTCGCCAGCCCGGCGCTGGGCCGGAGGGCGCACTCCAGCGCCATGTCGAAGCGGCTGAAATAGGCGGCCAGCGGCGGACCCAGTTGCGCGTCGTCGTCGATCAACAGGATTCGGACCATGGCGCGCATTGTCCCACCGGGCACTCAGAGCGTGAGAGGCAATCCAATGCGCCCGCGCCGGGGTGGCCAAGGGCGCTGGGGTAGGCGCGTCGCGCAGCCAAGGCTGGTGCCTTGGCAAGCGGCGCAACACCCCCCAGCGCCCTTGGGTACCTCGGCCCTACGGGTGAGGCCCCAAAACCGGCCCACTCGTTGTTGCGAAGCCTCCCCGGGGCCCAACCCCGGCTGCGCTTTGCGCCTAGATTGGACCTGTTTTGGGGTCTCACGCGGGTGCATTGGATTGCCTCTCACGCTCTCAGTCTTCCTCGGCCGTGCCCACATTGCCACCGGCATGCGGATAA
>JANMYG010000701.1:0-8434 GCA_031381865.1 Betaproteobacteria bacterium
GGGCGGTGTCTGGTTCTGCGACCTGGCACCTGCGCGCAGCGTCGACGGCATCGCCAGCGCGGTGGCGCAGGGGCTCGACGTTCCGCTGGGAAGGGACGACCCCGTCGTACAGCTCGGCCATGCCATCGCGGGGCGTGGACCGTGCCTGGTGATCCTCGACAACTTCGAGCAGGTGGCGCGCCATGCCACCCGGACCTTGGGCCACTGGCTGGCCCGTGCCAACCAGGCCCGCTTCGTGGTCACGACGCGGGAAGTGCTGGGTCTGGCGGGCGAAGTGATCCTGGCGCTGCCGCCGCTGCCGCCAGCCGACGGTGCCGCGCTGTTCGTGCAGCGGGCGCAGGCGGCGACGCCGGAGTTCCAGCCGAACACCGAGGACGAGGCGACGATTGCGCAGCTGGTGGCGCTGCTCGATGGATTGCCGCTGGCGATCGAACTGGCAGCTGCACGTGTGCGGGTGATGCCGCCGCGCATGCTGCTGGCGCGCATGAATGAGCGGTTCAAGCTGCTCGCATCCAAGGGCGGCAAACTTGACCGCCAGTCGACGCTGCGCGCCGCCTTCGACTGGTCGTGGGACTTGTTGCCGCTCCCCGAAAAGGCGGCGTTGGCGCAGCTGTCCGTTTTCGAGGGCGGCTTCACGCTCGAGGCCGCCGAAGCAGTGATCGACCTGTCGGCCTGGGACGACGCGCCCTGGACCGTGGATGTCGTGCAGGCGCTGGTCGACAAGTCGTTCGTGCGATCACGCGGCGACGGCCGCTTCGACCTGCTCGTCAGCGTGCAGGTCTACGCCGCCGAACACCTGCAGACCGAAGGGCGGTATGCCGGCAGCGGACCCGAGGCGCTCGCCTCCGCCCACGGGCGGCATGTCGCGTGGTTCGCCGCGCTGGGGCCGGTTCGCGCTGCCGAGGGTCGCTGCGCTGATCTCGGCAACCTGCAGACGGCGTGCCAGCGTGCCGTGGCACTCGGTGGCGGTGACCTGGCAGCCGGTGCGCTCGAAGGCGCCTGGGCCACGATGCACATGCGGGGACCCTTCGCGACCGGCGTGGCGCTGGCCGAATCGGTGTGTGCCATGCCGGCGTTGAACCAGCGTGCGTCTGCCTATGCCCATATGGTGCTGGCCAATGCACTGGTGGCGTGCGGCCGTTCGGAACCTGCCCACGCTCTGTATGACGAGGCACTGGCATGCGCCCGCGCGTCGGGCGATCGTTGCTGCGAGGGGAGGGTGGCGTTCCAGCTCGGGGCGCTGCACGAGGGCGAGGGCAGGATGGAAGTAGCCCGTGCGCAGTACATCGCGGCCATGCAGATGGCGCGGGAACTCGGCGACCGGCGACTGGAATGCTGGGCGATCAATGGCCTGGGAAAGCTGGCATTTGTCGGGGGCCACATCGACGAGGCGTTGTCCCAATACGAGCGGGCGCTGGTACTCGCGCGCCATGCGGACGACCCGCACATGCAGGGCAACCTGCTCGGCAACCTCGGCAAGCTGCACATGGAGGTCGGGCAAACGGACGAGGCGCAGGCCCGATGTGCCGAGGCCCTGGCAATCGCGCGCGACTTCGGCAGTCGCCGGCTCGAAGGCAACATGTTGTGCAACCTTGGCATGTTGCACATCGTGCTGGATCGCCCGGCCGAATCCGAGTCGGAATCGAAGGCAGCGCTGGTCGTCGCCCGAGAACTCGGCAACGTGCGGCTCGAGTCGATCGTACTGTGCAACCTCGGCATCGTGATCGAGCGCCAGGGCCGGAGCGATGAAGCACAGGCGCAGTTCGAGGCTGCCGTGGGCATCGCGCGCACGCTGGGCGATCCAATGGCGGAAGGCCAGTTTCTGGGGTATCTCGGGCTGTTGCACGCCCGCCAGGGCCGCCACGACGATGCGCGGCGCTGCCTCGAATCGGGCCAGGCGCTGCTGCACTCGGCGTCCGATGCGTTCGGGTTGGGCGTCTTGCTGACCAGCCGCGCCGAGGCGCTGCACCTGGCCGGTGATGACGCGGCCGCGACGGCATCACTTGCGGCTGCGGCAACCATCGCGGCAGCGGTCGGTGCCGGTCCGGCGTCCGAAATCGGGCTTGCGCTCGCGCGCGTGCGTGCATTGGTCGATGCCGCCAACACCAGAGGCGCTGGCGGGTGAGGAGGCATATGCGGGCGCCAGGCAGCGGCGCTTCGTGGCCCTGAGTCTGCAGCCGGCAGCAAGATCAAATGCCTGCAATGGCGCGGGATGTTGTTCGGCAGTATGGCGTCGCCGCCCGCACGCAGCGCCGGCCGATCAGTACTCGTACGCGGTTCTCAATTCGGGCACGAACATCAGGGCGCCGAGCCCCAATTTGTCCAGTTCGCGCTTGGCGTCGATCAGGATCGGCGCCTTGGGACGCATATGGCTCGGGATGACGGTGCGCAGTTTCGGATTGTTGGTGCTCATCAGGCGCGCAACGTGGGCGAACTCGGGTGGATCCTGGGCCAGCCCCAGGATCGCCAGGTTGGGCTGGTACACCGCTGCGTACAGCGGCAGGTCGCCCAGCAGCGACGAATGTCCATTGAAGAAGACCGTGAAACCATTCTCGAAGGTGATGAGGAACGACGCGGCAGGCCCGCCGTCGGCGCCGGTCGCGAGGGTGTTGTCATGGGCGCTCGGCGCGATCTTGAACGTGATGCCCTTCAGTACGAACTGGTCGCTGATTCCGGCCCGCCGGAACTGGGCCGGCTTCAGTCCGTTGTCGATCAGCCAGCGACCCAGCGGGGCCGGTGCGATGACCGTCGCGCCCGACAAGCCGGCGATTTCGATCGGGTTTCCCATGTCGTCGTTATGGGAGTTTGGAACCAGGATGAAATCGGTGCGCGCCAGTTCGTTCAGCGCGACCGGCCCATCGGGGTTGGCGAGCCATGGGCTGGTGATCACGGCCACGCCCTTCGGAGAGGTCAGCCGGTAGAACTCGTGGCCCAGCCATTCGACCTTGACCTTCCCCTGCTCGGCCGGCACGGTCTGGCCGAAGGCCACCGGCGACATCAGAAGACCCAGAACAGCGAGGCTGCACGTCACGGCAGCGCGCGTGGTGCGCCGAAAAGACCAGATGCTAAACATGGGTGTTCTCCTTTGTCCGCAGGAACAGGTGCTACGCATCCTACCAACTCGCCAAGTTCAGCCGGTTCCAGGGCGTCGCCGGCCTACATCTCCGAGTATTCCGGGCGGATGTCGAAATGCAAACGGCGGTGCGCGCTGCGCAGCGCAGCTTCGGCATCGGCCGGGGTTGCGGCCCGCGCGAAGATGAAGCCCAGGTAGCTGGCGCCGTCGGGTGGCGGCGCGACGATCTGGCCAGGCTCGGCGGTCACGGTGAGCGCGCAGATGCCGGGCACGACCTGCGCCGCGGCCAGGCCTTCGACACCGTGGTAGATCCCGCGCCGCGGGATCGGGATCATCATCACGCCGGCCGCGCCAGCATCTGCGCGCGGTGCCACCAGCGCTTGGCCGACCAGCGCGCGCAGGATCAGTTCCTCCAGGCTCATGCCCAGCGAATGGGTGAGCACGCGTCCGCACAAGCCGCCGATCGAGCGCGGCGCGATCTCCAGCAGCCAGATGCCGCGCGTATTGACGCGCATTTCGGCGTGCACCGGCCCGGTCGTCAGCCCGGCGGCGTGGCAGGCGCGGGCCACCTCGCGATCGATGTCTTGCTGTAGTTCGATCGGCAGCCGCGACGGCGTGATGTAGAGGGTCTCTTCGAAATACGGACCGTCCAGCGGGTCGGGCTTGTCGAACAACGCCA
Organism: Betaproteobacteria bacterium; assembly: GCA_031381865.1. Taxonomy (GTDB): domain Bacteria; phylum Pseudomonadota; class Gammaproteobacteria; order Burkholderiales; family Burkholderiaceae_C; genus CAISIP01. Next base: position 3,753 of record JANMYG010000701.1, read on the forward strand.
GGGTGGTGAGCCTGCCGCCATCGAGCATGCCTTCGAGCGCGTACTCTCGGCCGGGAATGAAGTCCTCGATGATCAGGCCCAGCTGCCGGGCGTCACGGTCGGCGCGCGACTGGATCGCCCGCACGCGCTCGACGCTGCGCAGCAACTGAGCGGCATCGTCGGCACGGACCACGCCGCGGCTGGCCGACAAGCGCCGGGCCTTCACCACCACCGGAAACTTCAACTGCGCAAGCAGATCGCGCGGCTCTGCGCCGGTCGGCAGGTGGTGGAAGTCGGGACACAGGAAAGCCTGCTCCCGGAGCAGCCGGCGGAACGCCAGCTTGTCGCGCATCTGGCGCACCGTGCGCGACGGGTTGTTCGGCAGGCCCAGCCGTTCCGACAGCAGTGCTGCAAGTTCGACGCCCGAATCATCCACCGCCAGCACGCCATCCAGGCGGCCGGTGATTGCCCGCATGGCATCGTCCGCCGCCTGCTCCGGCTGGTCGAAATGCAGCGCCATGATGGCAGGCAGGCCCCAGGACGGCGCCAGCCGATGGCAGTAGTTGGCGGCCGCCACGATCTCGACATCCAGTTTTCCCGCCGCAGCGACAAAGTCGTGGTTGCGGTAACCGGTCGTGGGGAGCAGCAACAACACGCGTTTCATGGATCGCCCGGCTCAGAACGACTGCAGTTGTTGCTCGGTCGGCTCGGCGCAGCAGTACCACGGCTCGGACAGGCGGGGGATCGGAGCACCCACATGTTCTTCCAGGGCGGGCGTGGGGCGCCGCGCAGCTTCATGGGCCATGCGCCATGCGGCGGCAAACACGTCGCGGCGCGGCAGATGTTGTTGTTCGGATCGCGCTACCAGTGCCTGCAGGTCGCGTTGCAACTGGTCGACACGGGGATCGGCATGTTGCCACGGATAACCCAGCAGTCCGGCATCGAAGGCCAGCAGCTGCTGCCTGAAGCCGGGCAACTGCAGCAGGTAGGAGCCTGCGGGAACCAGCAGCCGGATGGTGAGCTGCACCGGGGGCACGTTGTCCACCAACTGCAGTTCCAGTATGCGCTGCAACAGCGCGATATAACCGTCCAGTGTGGTCCACGGCGTGAAGGCGACAAAGGTCGGCGCCAGTGTTATGCCGACTGCGCGTGTCAGCGCCACCGCTCGGTCGAAGTCGGCGCTGGTGTGGTTCTTGGCGAGAAGGCCCAGGATGCCGTCGTCCACCGCCTCCACGGCCGAGGTGATGAACAGGCAGCCGCAGCGCCGCAACTCGGGCAGCAGTTCGGCGTGATCGATCAGGTGCTGGATCTTGATGGTGGCATCGAAGCTCAGCTCGGGAAACGCGTCGTGCAACGCCCGCGCCAGTCGCAGGCCGTGGGTGGGGCCGTTGAAGAAGTCCGGGTCGCCAAAGGAAATGTGCGCCGCCCCGGCCCGCACCTGCTGGTCTATGTCCTGCATCACCACGTCGACCGGGACGATGCGGAACCTGCCCTGGTACACCGGCACCACCGGGCAGTGCCGGCACAGGTGCTTGCAGCCCCGGCTGCCCTCTGCAAAACCTGCCACCCGGGTGGAGCCGTCCGGCAACACCAGATGGGCGTAGCGGGCCAGTGGCGGCAAGCCGCTGCGGTCCGGCACCTCGAACGCGACCCGGTCCATGCTGACCACGGCTTCGCTCTGCCCGATCGCCACAGCTGCCTGGGTCATCGCCGCGCCATGGGCCCGCAATCGCCGGGCAACGGACAACAACGCCGGCTCGACTTCCCCGCCCAGCACGGTGCCCACGCCCAGCCCACGCAGCAGCGCCTCGTTCATCGGGGCGTAGAGTCCGTACACGCACAGGTGGGCATGCGGGGCGAGCCGCCGGATGTGGGGCAAGGCTTCCACCGCGATGCGGGTGGCGGTATGCATACCGACATACAGCGCCACCAGGCCGGCATTCGCAAGCAGTTCGGGATCGAGTTTTTGCAGCGAAAGGTCGAGGCAAGCCACCACAAAACCCTCGCGCTTGAGCATGGCGGCAGGCTCGGCCAGCGCGAACGGCTGGCGACCCAGCTCATAGGGATTGATCAGCACCACCCCAAACGGCAATAGGGCCCGGGGCAATGCCGCAACCTCGTACAACATGGATGGCGAAAGCCTGGCGGCGCAGGGCGGCCGGGTTATTTTGATTTCGGCCGCTGCTCGAAAGGCTCGGGTCCCGGCTCCCGGCTGGCCCCGGCCGCTGCGAGGCGATCGAGGTACTCCTGCCACACCACATCGCGGTTGCTGCCCAGCCAGAACAGGTAGTCCCAGGAGTAGATGCCGCTGCTGTGACCGTCGGAGAACGTGGGCTGCACCGCGTAGTTGCCAACCGGCTCGAGCGAGGAAATATCGACCAGCCGCTTGCCGACCTGCAGCACCTCCTGGCCGGGCCCGTGCCCGCGCACCTCTGCGGAAGGTGAATGGACGCGCAGCAGTTCGTAGCTCAACTCGAACTGGCTGCCGTCCGAAAACACGAGCTCCATGACGCGTGATTTCTGGTGCAGCTTGATTTCGGTCGGTGTGGGTGGGGTGGTGTCCATGGGGCGAATCCGGCGTCTGGCAGGGGGACCCGGCGCGTTGCAGTATAACCACGCGTCGGCCGCCGGGCGGCAATCTATTCGCGTCTCCGGCAGTCGTTGCACGCGCTGCAAAGCTGCAACGAGCCGCGCCGACTCGTGGCATACGGTCGAGCGGGGCGTCACCGGCATCCTGGCATGGATACCGGCAGGCGCCAATCCGGACCAGGCGCAGCGAATCGGCGTAAGCTCCGACGTGTCGTTGTCTTCTTTCATCGGGCAATTGCGTCAGCCGCCTTGCGGCGCGGAGGGATCGTCATGACTACCGTGGTGGACATCCTCAAGTCGAAGGCCGACTTCGCCATCTACACCATCGGGCCCGCGGCCACGGTGTTCGATGCCGTCAAGCTGATGGCGGAAAAGAACATCGGTGCGCTGGTCGTGGTGCAAGGCGATCAGGTCGTCGGCCTCGTGACCGAGCGCGACGTCGCGCGCAACGTGGTCCTGATGGCGCGTTCGCCCAAGGACACGCCGCTGGGTGACGTCATGACGACCGAGGTCATGATCGTGCACCCCCACCGCAGCAGCGAGGAATGCATGGCGCTGATGACCGAGCACCGGCTGCGCCATCTGCCGGTGATGGACGACGGCAGGCTGACCGGCCTGGTCTCGATCGGCGATCTGGTCAAGGACATCCTGTCCGAGCAGAAGTTCATCATCGAGCAGCTCGAACACTACATCTCGGGCCAGCGCAGTTGATCCTGCGCGGTTGCGCCGGTGGGTCGCATCAAGATCGGCCATCGCCTCCTCGGGTGGCAGGACGCGCGGCTCGCCCGGGACGGGGAAGTCCAAAGAGTTCTTCAGGGCGCAACCGTTTGTTCAATACGCGAAACAGGGAGGATATATGGCGATACGACTCTTGATGGTCACCGATGCCGAAGGAAGTTATTCCGAATCGGGCCAGCGCTTCGGGCTCACGGAGCTGGTCAAGGCCCTCGAAGAGGGCGGATGCGAAGTGACGAAGGCGCACCGCTGGAACGACGGCATGCCACACACCGCCGGCGCGGATATCACCAGCTTCAAATTCACTGCGCAGTTCTTCAATCCGGACGACTTCGATGCAGTCTGGCTGATGGGATTTGCCAGCAAGAACCCCGACGGCCCCTACCAGGATCCACCCGGGTTCGAGGTGTCCACTGCCGAAGTCGCTGTGCTTGCGGAATTCATGGACGGCGGCGGCGGCGTTTTTGCAACCGGCGACCATGACGATCTCGGCGCCGACCTGTGTGGCAAGGTGCCGCGGGTGCGCAGCATGCGGCGCTGGGTTGCGGACTACGCGTGGTGGCAGCAAATGTTGAGCGACCCGAACCTCGATCCGGACACGATCGTGCCGGACCCGACCAAGTCGCCGCCGCCGATCGGCCGGTATCGGCTCGACACGCTGGTCACCGGGCACAACGCACATTACGAGTTTGCGGACCAGTCTGACGACGTGCCGCAGCAGATCGACCCGGTGATGCATGTGGTGCGATCACATATCACGCACCTGGCCGGCGGTCGTGTCGGATGGACCGAGAAATTGCCCCATCCGCTGTTGTGCGGCCCGAAGGGTGTGATCGATGTGCTTCCCGACCATATGCACGAGGGACGTTGCCTGGTGCCCGAGGACCTGACCAAGACGTTCCAGAGCGGCGGCGCAACGAAGGATGAATACCCGGCGCGTCCGAACGGCGGCCGGATATCGCCCGAGGTGGTGGCGCGGGCCACCGTGAAGGCGCGCACCAACGACCCGAACTTCGACGACCCGACCGAGAGCATTCGGGAATCCGACACCAACGTCATCGCGGACCACTTTCCCGTGATCGTCGCCTACAACGGGCACCGCGCCAAGGTCGGGCGGGTGGTGGTGGACGCCACGTTCCACCACTTCACCAACATCAACGTCACGGGCGTCAAGTCGGATTTCGAGTCCGAGCCGGACGCGGTCGACGCGGTCAAGGCGCAGGGCTTTCTCGCGTCCCCGCAAGGCATGGCGCACTACGCGCAGATCAAGGCCTACTGGCGCAATATCGCGCACTGGATCTGCCGGCCGAGGGTCATCAAGCAACTGGCATGGGATCTGTTCAAGGACATTGCCCTCGATCCGCGGATGAAGCAGACGA
>JANMYG010000815.1:0-6761 GCA_031381865.1 Betaproteobacteria bacterium
AAGGACTATGTGGCCTGGGCCAAGGCCAACCCAGGCCAGGCCAGTTACGGTTCGCCGGCCGCCGGCTCGATCCCGCATTTCCTGGGTGCGCTGCTGTCGGGCTACACCAACACCCCGCTGACGCACGTTCCTTATCGCGGCTCGATCCCCGGCGTGGCGGATGTCGTCGGCGGCCAACTGGCGTCGATGTTCACGCCGCATGGCGACTTCCTGGCCATGTACAAGGCCGGAAAACTGCGCCTGCTGGCCACCTCCGGTCCGACGCGCAACCCGTTCTCGCCCGATGTGCCCACCTTCGCGGAGCAAGGTTTCCCGGACCTCACGGTCGAGGAGTGGTTCGGCTTCTATGCGCCGGCCAAGACGCCCGGCAACGTGATCGAGAACGCCAATGCCGCGATCAATGCCGCGCTGCAGGACAAGGGCGTGATCAGTTCCCTGGGAACCTTCGGCCTGATCGCGCGCGGCTCCAGCGTGCGCGAAATGGACAAGAGCCAGCGCGACGCCTACTTCCGCTGGGGGCCGCTGGTCAAGCAGATCGGGTTTTCGGACGAGTCCTGATCCAGGCGCATTGCCCATGCCTTACCAACCGCCACTCGACGACATCGGCATCCTCCTGTTCGAGGTGCTGAACGCGCCGGCGCGATTGTTGGCCCTGCCGGTGCACGCCCAGACCGACGCCGGCCTGATGCGCCAGGTACTGGACGAGGCCGGCAAGTTCGTGGCCCAAAGAATCGTGCCCCTTCAGCGCGAGAGCGACGAGATCGGCTGCCATTGGGAGGCCGGCCAGGTCACCACGCCACCTGGGTTCAAGCAGGCCTACCAGGCCTTCTGGCAGGCCGGGTGGCCGGCACTTGCATGCGCCGCGCAGGACGGCGGGCAGGCGTTGCCGGTGGTGCTGGAGGCGATCCTCTACGAGATGCTCAGCGCCGGTTGCCACGGCTGGACCATGGCGCCGGGCTTGTTGCACGGTGCGTACGAATGCCTGCGCCACCATGGCAGCGACGCGCTCAAATCCGCCTACCTCGCCAAGCTCGCCAGCGGCGAATGGCTCGCCACCATGTGCCTGACCGAAGCCCATGCCGGCAGCGATCTGGGGCTGGTCCGCACCCGCGCGACACCGCAGGACGATGGAAGTTACCGCATCAGCGGCACCAAGATCTTCATCTCCGGCGGCGAACACGACCTGACGGACAACATCGTGCACCTGGTGTTGGCGCGCCTGCCGGACGCACTGCCCGGCCCCAAGGGCCTGTCGCTGTTCCTGGCGCCAAAAATCCTGCCGCAAGGTGCCCGCAATGCGATCGTGTGCGAGCGCATCGAGGAAAAGATGGGCCTGCACGGCAGCCCCACCTGCGTGCTGCGTTTCGACGACGCCTGCGGCTGGCTGGTGGGCGAGCCCCACCGCGGCCTGAATGCGATGTTCGTGATGATGAACGCTGCGCGCCTGCACGTTGGCCTGCAGGCTATCGGCCTGCTCGAGGCCGCGTGGCAAATCGCCGACGCCTACGCCGGCGAGCGCCGGCAGATGCGCGCGCCCAAGGCGGACGCAGCGGGGACAGATGGCGCCGACCTGATCTCCGAACACCCTGCGATACGCCGCATCCTCGATACCCAGCGCGCGTGGATCGACGGCGCGCGCGTACTGGCCTACCACACCGCGATCGAACTCGACATCGGCCAGCATCACGCCGACGCCGCGCGCCGCGCCAGCGCCCAGCGCTGGTGCACGCTGGTCACGCCGGTACTCAAGGCCGCGTTCACCCACCAGGCCTTCCACGGCGCCAGCGAGTGCCTGCAGGTACTGGGCGGGCACGGTTATGTGCGCGAATGGGGTGTCGAGCAGATCGTGCGCGATGCGCGCGTGACCATGATCTACGAAGGCACCAACGAGATCCAGGCGATCGACCTGCTGGCGCGCAAGGTGCTCGCCGACGGCGGTGTGGGCCTGGGCACTCTGTTTGCGGAGCTGAGCGCGCAGCTCGATGCCGGCGCGTCGGACCACACCCCGGTGCTGCGCCGCTTCGCCGCTCTGCAACTGGTGACGGCGAAACTGGTATCGGCATGCCGCTCCGACCGGTCGCTGGCGTATTGGGTCGCGGACGACTTCCTGCGCTCGGTGGTGCTGGCGCTGATGGGGTGGGCATGGATGCGGATCCAGCAGCAGGCCAGGCTGGATCCGGTGCAAAAGCAACGCACGGCGCGCTGGGCCGTGCCGGGCGACGCGTTGCGCCGTTGGGTGCTGCCCGAATTCGACATGCGCCTGAGCATCATCGCCAAGCGGATCGCCGGCGAAACCGACCCGGCGCAGCAAGCACGATGAGCCGGGTCCAGGAAAGTCCGCCCCCGGCCCGCGTCGACAAGGTCGACAGCAGTTACCTCGAGAGCCTGGTGGGATACAACGCGCGCCGGGCCACTCTGTCGATCATCGGCCTGTTCCTGGAGCGCATGGCGGTGTACGACCTGCGGCCGGTCGACTTCTCGATCCTGTCGCTGGTCGCCCACAACCCCGGCATCACGTCGCGCCAGCTGTGCGCCACGCTCGGCATCCTGCCGCCCAACCTGGTGGCGATGGTCGGCACGCTGGACAAGCGCGGACTGATCACGCGCCGGCCGCACGCCAGCGATGGCCGCGCCATGAGCCTGTACCTGAGCAAAACCGGGGAGAAACTGATGCGCGAGGCGGAACAGACGGCGGCGGATCTCGAGCAGGACGCCACGGCGCGTCTCAGTGCCGGCGAACGCACCACCCTGATGCGGCTGTTACAAAAAATCTACCTCTGATCCGCCTTGGCGTTCAAGGTCGTGGAACGTTCGCCCTGTGCGGATCATGCCGATCGAACGCCATCTGGCAACAGGCCGGCCGCGCGCTGCGGCGGGGCGCGGCGGCCTGCCACCTTGACAGCTATCAAAGCAGGAGCGACAGGCATGCCGGGCCGCGATTTGTTTGCGATTCGAATTGTTGTTCGGGCCCCGCAACCGGCCTACACTACGTCGACAAACCATAACCAGATCCCGAGGAGACGGACCCATGAGTGCCAAGGAAACCGCGGCTGTGAGCCAGCTGTTGGGCCTGCTCGAGGCGCGTTACGCGATGCGCGTGTTGTGGGCCCTCAAGGACGGCCATCCGCAGACCTTCCGGCTGCTCCAGGACAGCGTCGGCGGCATCACGCCCAACACCCTCAACACCCGTATCAAGGAGCTGCGCCTGGCCGGGCTGATGGGCCACGTTGACGACGGCTACGTCGTCACCGCAGCCGGTGCGGACCTGCTCAAGCGCCTCAATGACCTGCCGGCATTCGCGAGCCGCTGGGCCAGCACGCAATCGAAGAGGAAAGCCTGAACCATGCTGGACCGTCTGAAGGTCGAGAACATCCTGCCGCAGGAACACGAACAGGCGGTGCTGGTCGGACGCATCTGGACCGAGGGCCTGGGGCCGACCCTGGTGCGCGTCTGTGCCGACCACATCTACGACATCTCGCACCTCGCCCCCACCAGCGCGCAGTTGCTCGAGATGGCCGATCCGGTCGGCACGGTGCGTGAATACGGCGGCCCGCACATCGCCAACACCGCGTCGGTGCTGGCGAACTCGGCCCAGGACCGGCGCGACCCGGGCGAACCCTGGTTTCTGGCCCCGTGCGACCTGCAGGCCATCAAGGCCGCCGGCGTGACCTTTGTCGCGTCGATGCTCGAACGCGTGATCGAAGAACAGGCGCGCGGCGATGCCACCCGGGCCGAGGCGGTGCGCCGCTCGGTGGTCGGTGTGATCGGCGACAACCTGCGCAGCATCAAGCCGGGTTCGGCGCAGGCGGCGCAACTGCGCGAACTGCTGGTCGGCCAGGGCCTGTGGTCGCAATACCTGGAGGTGGGCATCGGCGAGGACGCCGAGATATTCACCAAGGCGCAACCGATGAGTGCGGTCGGCGTCGGCGCCGACATCGGCCTGCACCCCAAGAGCGCATGGAACAACCCGGAGCCGGAAGTGGTGCTGGCGGTCAACAGCCGCGGAGAAATCAAGGGTTGTGCGCTGGGCAACGATGTGAACCTGCGTGATTTCGAGGGTCGCAGCGCCCTGTTGCTCGGCAAGGCCAAGGACAACAACGCCTCGGCCGCGATCGGCCCGTTCATCCGGCTGTTCGACGACCGGTTCGAGCTCGACCATGTACGCGGCTGTGAGATCTCGCTGCGGGTGAGCAGCGCCGACGGCAAGTTCGAACTGCACGGCACCAGCAGCCTGGCCATGATCAGCCGCGATCCGCTCGAGCTGGTGGAGCATGCGATCGGCGCCGCAGGGCAACGCACGCACCAGTACCCGGACGGTTTCATGTTGTACCTCGGCACCATGTTCGCACCCACGCAGGACCGCTTCAGGCCGGGCGAGGGTTTCACGCACGCGCTGGGCGACCTGGTCTCGGTGTCGACGCCGTGCCTCGGGACACTGGTCAACCGCGTCGACACCTCGGACCGGGTGGCGCCCTGGAGCTACGGTGTCGCCGCGCTGATGCGCGACCTATCGCGGCGCGGACTGCTGGCATAATTCCGGCTCTTGCGGCGCACCTGCCGGCGCCGATCCTGTTGCGGCAGCGCCCCGGCGATCGGCGTGCCGCACCCCTCCAACGACCTTTGCGCGGAACCCATCCATGATCACTACCAGCAGCGGCCTGCAATATGTCGACACCACCGTGGGCACGGGCGACGAAGCCAGTGCCGGCCAGAAAGTCACGGTGCATTACACCGGCTGGCTCTACAACGACGGGACCCAGGGCGCGAAATTCGACTCCAGCAAGGACCGCCGCGACCCCTTCGTTTTCTCGCTCGGCGCGGGCATGGTGATCCGCGGCTGGGATGAGGGTGTGGCCGGCATGAGGATCGGCGGCGCGCGCACGCTGGTGATACCCCCGGAGCTGGGTTACGGCGCGCGCGGCGCCGGCGGCGTCATTCCGCCCAACGCGACGCTGAAGTTCGACGTCGAGCTGCTCGGCGTCTCGGCCTAGGCCGGAGCCGGCCCGGGCCAGGCTCCGTCACCCGGCCTGGCGGTCGCGCCGATGCGGCGCGGCACAGCCCCGGCGGCCGAGCGCGACCGCATCCTTGAAAGATGCCATTGCGCCCCAACGTCCTGCAGGTCGCCCTGATTTACCGATCCAACCGCATGTCTGACAACAACCCATCCGAACCGAACCTGGCCACCAACGACTACCGCAGCACCGAGGAACTGGTGGCCGCGCAGGCCGCCCAGGAATCCGACCTGCTGGGCCGGGCCCAAGCCGACCTCGCTGCATTGCAGGCCAAGAGTGCAGATCTCGCCGACCAGTACCTGCGCGCCAAGGCCGAAGCCGAAAACGCGCGCCGGCGCGCCGAGGACGAAATCTCCAAGGCGCGCAAGTTCGCGGTCGAGGGATTTGCCGAGGCCATGTTGCCGGTGGTCGACAGCCTGGAAGCCGGCCTGGTCCTCAAGGACGCCACTCCGGAACAGATCCGCGAAGGCGCCCAGGCGACCTTGCGCCAGCTGACCGCGGCGCTCGAACGCAACAAGGTGATCGGCATCAACCCGGCGCCCGGCACCCGCTTCGATCCGCACCAGCATCAGGCGATTTCGGTCGTGCCGAGCGAACTGGAAGCCAACAGCGTGGTCAGCGTGCTGCAAAAAGGTTATTCGATCGCCGAACGGGTGCTGCGCCCGGCGCTGGTCACCGTGTCAGCGCCGAAATAAGACCTTGAAAAGCCTGCGGTAATCCACACCTGTGCAACAGGTCCAGTTTGTGAAACAAGCGCGGCGCAGCAACCAGCGGTAGCCGGGCGTTTTTGGAGAAAAATATGGGAAGAATCATCGGCATCGACCTCGGCACCACGAACAGCTGCGTTGCGATCATGGAAGGCAACGTGCCCAAGGTCATCGAGAACTCCGAGGGCGCGCGCACCACGCCGTCGATCGTCGCCTACCAGGAAGACGGCGAGGTGCTGGTCGGTGCGTCGGCCAAGCGCCAGGCGGTGACCAATCCGCGCAACACGCTGTACGCGGTCAAGCGCCTGATCGGGCGCAAATTCGTCGAGAAGGAAGTCCAGAAGGACATCGCGCTGATGCCGTACAAGATCGTGGCCGCCGACAACGGCGACGCCTGGGTCGAGGTGCGCGGCAAGGCGATGGCGGCGCAGCAGATCAGCGCCGACGTGCTGCGCAAGATGAAGAAGACGGCCGAGGACTACCTCGGTGAAACCGTCACCGACGCCGTGATCACTGTGCCGGCGTATTTCAACGACGCACAGCGCCAGGCGACCAAGGACGCCGGCCGCATCGCCGGGCTGGACGTCAAGCGCATCATCAACGAGCCGACCGCCGCCGCGCTGGCGTTCGGCCTGGACAAGAACGAAAAGGGCGACCGCAAGATCGCCGTCTACGACCTGGGCGGCGGCACCTTCGACATCTCGATCATCGAGATCGCCGATGTCGACGGCGAGAAGCAGTTCGAGGTCTTGTCCACCAATGGCGACACCTTCCTGGGCGGCGAGGACTTCGACCAGCGCGTGATCGACTTCATCATCGCCGAGTTCAAGAAGGAACAGGGCGTGGACCTGGGCAAGGACGTGCTGGCGCTGCAGCGGCTCAAGGAAGCGGCCGAAAAGGCCAAGATCGAGTTGTCCAACAGCTCGCAGACCGACATCAACCTGCCGTACGTGACGGCCGACGCATCGGGTCCCAAGCACCTCAGCATCAAGCTGACGCGCTCCAAGCTCGAGTCGCTGGTGGAGGACCTGATCGAGCGCAC
>JANMYG010000726.1:0-2339 GCA_031381865.1 Betaproteobacteria bacterium
GCGCACTTGCCGACCATCCCGAGGCTGCCATGCTGCGCCGGCGCGCGCTGCTGGTGCCGGCCTTTCTTGCCATGTTGTCGTTCTCGGGTTGGGTCGCGGGAGCCGTGTTGTGGGGCGTTGTGTTTCCGCTTTTGACCGGTACGTTCACGCCGGCGAGCGCCATTCGCCAGAGTTTCGGCATGATCTTCGTGTCTGGCACGATGGTGGCGGTCTTCATATTCCTGTCCACCGAACAGATCTGGCGCGAGCGCTTGCCCCAGCTGTTCCCGGACGGCGACCTTGCGGCGGCAGGGGCACCGCGTGTGCCCGTACGCACGCGCCTGGTGCTGCTGTTCCTGCTGATGAGCGTCTTGCCCATGGCGGTGCTGTCGGTGGCCACGCTGGTGCGCGCCAATACCTTGCTGGGCGCCGACCCCGAATCCTTCGATGCCATCATCCGCAACCTGATCGTGGTCGATGCCGCCCTGGCCACCACCGGCGTGCTGGTGGCGGTGCGCCTTGCCGGCTACGCGGCCGGCAGTGTCTCGGAGCCACTGCGGCACCTTCAGGAGGCCATGGCCCGGGTCGGGCAGGGAACACTCGACGTGGCGTGCCCGGTGGTGTCCAACGACGAACTCGGCGCGGTAACCGAAGGCTTCAACCACATGGTCGCTGGCCTGCGCGAGCGCGAGCAGATGCGCGAGACCTTCGGCAAATACGTGAGCCCGGAAGTACGCGACGAGATTCTTGCCGGCCGCGCCGCGCTGGCGGGCGGCCAGCGCGAGGTCACGATCCTGTTCGCCGACCTGCGCGACTTCACGCCCTGGGTCGAATCCACCCCGGCCACCGAGGTGGTGTCCAGCCTGAACGCCTATTTCTCCGACATGGACGCCGCCATCCGCGCCAATGGCGGGCTGGTGCTGCAGTTCATCGGCGACGAGATCGAGGCGGTGTTCGGCGCGCCCGTCGCCAACGCCCGCCACGCCGACCAGGCGGTGAACGCGGCGCTCGACATGCAGGCGCGGCTGCTGGCGGGCAACGCCGTGCGCCGCGCCGCGGGCAAGGTCGAACTGCGCCACGGCATCGGCATCCATTCCGGCACTGTGGTAGTCGGCAATATCGGCAGCAGCAGCCGCATGTCGTACGCGCTGGTGGGCGACGCGGTCAACCTGGCGTCGCGGATCCAGTCGCTCAACAAGAGCTTCGGCACCCGCATCCTGGTGAGCGGGGCCACGCGCGCGCTGCTGGGCGACCAGCGCGCGATGCGGGCGTTGCCCGCAGTGCTGGTGAAGGGACGCGCGGCCGAAGTCGAGGTGTACGCGCTGGACTGAGAGCCGCACCCGGTGGCTCAGGTGGCCCAGATGCGCGGCGGCTGCGCGTCGAGTCGCCACAGCTGCTGGCGCCAGGCGCTCCACACCTGGCGCAGCAGATGCATGGCGGGTTCCACCAGCGGGGCCAGTACCCGGACCACTACTACGTGGTCGTTGGGGCTCGTGGCGCCGGCCGTATTGCACAGCGGATGCGCGTGCATGACTCCGCGCGCGCAATCCAGCGCCTGCTGCCGGCGTTCGCGGCCCAGCGTGCTGCCGGTGCAAAAAAAGATCGACGCGATGCAGCGGTGGCCGGCCAGACCGAGCGGACTGTCCAGCAAGAGTTCGTCAGCCGCGTCGATGCGCCCGCGTTCGAGCCAGATGCCTGGCATTTCGATGTGCTGGCGGAAACTGCCACGCGCGAACCGCTGTGCCGATGCCGGCAGGCCCAACGCCGTCACATCCCAGCCGATCAGCTCGGAGCCGCTCGCCAGCTCCATCTCGAGGCGGTTCTCGGCCATGCAGCCGCTGTGGCAGATCGCCTCCAGCGGCAGCCATTCCAGGCGCGCACCGTCCGCCAGCCGGATGCGCGTGTGTTGCAGTGCCGGCTCGCCCAGCGAGCGGTAGAACCGTGTCGCGCCCGGTGTGGTCAGCAGCGCGTGGGCACCGGTCGCCGCCGTCACGGTGATCTCCAGCGTATCGCCGCCGACCAGCCCGCCAGGCGGGTGCACCAGCACGTTGTGGCAGACCGCGTCGCCCTCGGGATACAGGCTTTGCAAAATGCGCAACGGCCCGTCGTGCAGATGCCGCGCCACCGTGCGGCCCGATTGGGCGCTGTAGTCGATCTGAAGTGATGCGTGCCAGGCCATCAAAGCTGCTCAAGCGAACCGACCAACACCAAAGTCAACACCAGCCGCAGCGAGTCGGCATGGCACATCGCACGCCCACCACGCTGGTTGGATCAGGCCGGCGCGGCGCGCGGCGCAGCGGGAGAAAGGGGGGGCCCACAGGGCGGAGGACAGCCGCGGAGCCGAGCGCCGCACCGGCCTG
>JANMYG010000746.1:0-6333 GCA_031381865.1 Betaproteobacteria bacterium
CATGGCATTGCAGTGGGTGCAGGGCATGCTGCATCCGCAGCACCTGCACGATGGCACGCTGGTGGAGGCGATCGTCACCATGTTCGGGCGCAAGAGCGCGGATGTCTTTGCCCGCCAGATCACGGCCTTGCTGGCACGGCCTGACGCCGCGCCGGTGCTGGCCGCCGTGCGGGTGCCGACACTGGTGCTGTGTGGCCGCCAGGACAACTGGGCGCCGGTGGCGCAACACGAAGAAATGCACGCGCTGCTGAAGTGCCAGGCGCACTTGCAGATCGTCGAGCAGGCCGGCCACATGAGCCCGATGGAACGACCGGCGGCGGTGGCACAAGCCATGCTGGCGTGGCTGCGAACGCCAGCGCACTGAACACCGGACGATACATCCCGCGGGTCTGCCCAGGCGCCGGCGCCAGCACCAGCACCAGCACCAGCACCAGCACCAGCACCAGCACCAGCACCAGCGCCAGCGCCAGCACCAGCACCAGCACCGGCACCAGCACCAGCACCGGCGCCGGCGCACTGCGTGCGAACCCTTACCAGGATGCGCGCCAGGCACGCACCCGCGCCCGGATCCGGCGCCCGCGCTGCCACAGGGCCGAGGCACGCACCTGCGCCATCACACCATCCTTCCAGTTCTTCCAGCGCGGGTAGTTGCGCGCGAACCAGGCGAACTGCATCAGCGCGGGCTGCGTGAGCTGGAACAGGCGCGCGATCATGGCCGTGCCCACCAGCTTGGCGCCCACCAGCAGGGTCAGCCCGGGCAAGGCCTGCCCGATGCCGAACAGGTACAGCGCGAGCAACTTTACCGGGAACAGCAACAGCAGCGGCAGTGCGAACACGAGCAACGCCGCCCAGGGAGGCAGGCGCTGGATCTTGCGCTCGACCCGGGCCACCAACCGCAACCGGCCCAGCCAGGCCAATGCACGCGCCAGCGGCTCCCAGCCCCATTCCTCGAACAGCAGCAACAACGCGAGCAGCGCCGTCAACGCGTTGCGCAGCAGGGCCTTCAGCAAAGACATGGCACGGCGCGGTCGGCAACGGGCACAGTCAGCACCTTCACACCACCAGCGGCTCTTCCTGCATCGCCTCGATCTGCTCTTCGAGCATCTGCACCTGCCCCTGCCAGTAGTCGCTGGAACCGAACCACGGGAAATTGATCGGGAAGATCGGGTCGTCCCAGCGCCGGGCCAACCAGGCGCTGTAATGGATCAGGCGCAGCGTGCGCAGCGGCTCGATCAGCGCCAGTTCGCGCCGGTCGAAGTCGCGGAACTGCTCGTAGCCGTCGACCAGCGCGCCGAGTTGGCGCTGGCGCTGCTGGCGGTCGCCGCTGAGCAGCATCCTCAGGTCCTGCACCGCCGGCCCCATGCGCGCGTCGTCGTGGTCGACGAAGTGCGGGCCCGGGCCGGCGCTGGCGGGTGCGTCGACCGGCGTCCACAGGATGTTGCCGGGATGGCAGTCGCCGTGCAGGCGCAACACGCGGATCGCGTCGCGGTCGCCGCCGGTGCCGGGCCCGGCGCCGGCCAGGCAGGCGTGGCCACGGACCAGTTCGATCGCCTGCTGCGACAGGCGCGCCCAGGCCGACTGCACGTCCAGCGGCACGCGCTCGTTGGCCAGCAGCCAGGCGCGCGGGTCGTCGCCGAAGGTCGACACGTCCAGCGCCGGCCGGCTCTGGAACGGCCGCGCCGCACCGACACTGTGGATGCGCGCCAGGAAACGGCCGATCCACTCCAGCACTTCGGCATCGTCGAGTTCGGGCGGGCGCCCGCCGCGGCGCGGACTGACGCTGAAGGCAAAGCCGCCAAAGTGGTGCAGCGTCGTACCGCCGAGCACCAGCGGCCCGACCGCCGGCACTTCGGCCGCCATCAGTTCGTGGGAAAAGGCGTGTTCCTCCAGTATCTGCGGCTCGCTCCAGCGGCCCGGACGGTAGAACTTGGCCACCACGGCGCTGCCGTCTTCGAGCTGCACCTGGTAGACCCTGTTTTCGTACGACGACAGGGCCATCAGGCGGCCGTCGCCGCGCAGACCGGTCGTCTCCAGCGCGTCGAGCACCAGGTCGGGCGTCAGGACTTCAAACGGGTGCTTGCCGGACAAATTTTAGGGGGGTGACGCCATCGCGACATTGTCGGGTGAAAGCCGTCCCAGCCCGCTTGCCAAGGCCAAATCGTTGACTTAAGATAAGTTCAACTAAGAAAGTAATTGGAGACGGCATTGGAGTCTGCGACCACTACGGTGTCGGGCGCACGGGGCAATACTTTGCTCGGCAGCTGGCACCTCGTACGCTGGGAAATCAGTTATGGCGACGGTCGCGCACCGACGCTGCCCTTCGGCGCGCAGGCCACCGGCATGATCATCTACAGCGGCGACGGCAACATGAGCGCCTGCATCGCGCGCGCCGGGCGCGCCGCCCTGTCCAGTGACAGCGTGCGCCACGCCCCGGCGGCCGAACGTCTGGCTGCGTTCGAGAGTTATTTCCAGTACGCCGGCCGCTACGAGGTGCGCGGAGAACCCGGGCGGCAGCAGTTGGTGCATACCGTGACGCATTCCCTCAACCCGAATTTCGTCGGTTCAAGGCAGGTGCGCAACATGGAGTTCGCGGCCAACGGCGACCTGAGCCTGTCGGCCTCCGACACCGTGCCCGGCACGCAGGTGGCGCGCCACCACCGGCTGGTCTGGCGCCGCGGGGCCGGCGCATGAAGTTGTTCGGCACCCACAACATGCGCTGCCCGGGCGCGCTGGCCGGGGTCGGCGTTGGCACGGGATGGCGCAAGTCGAGCCAGGATATCGGCCTCCCCGCGCCGCGCCATCCGCTGCCCGTCGTGGTGCGGGCCGTTGACACGCCAACGAAAGGACCACCGCCATGAACACGCGCACCGCCCCGCAAGACCTGGCGCCCTTCGGCGAGGACCATGGCCCGCTGCTCACGGGTGTCTACGCCCCGGTGATGGAAGAGCTGGAGCTCAGGGACCCGAAGCTGGTCAAGGGCGAGATACCGAAGAACCTCAATGGCGTCTACCTGCGTGCCGGCCCGAATGCGCGTTATGCGCCCAATGGCCGTTACCACCCGTTCGACGGCGACGGCATGGTGCATGGCGCGCACTTCGACAACGGCCACCTGACCTACCGCAACCGCTGGGTGCACACCGACGGCTGGACGGAAGAACGCGAAGCCGGCCGCGCCACCCACTTCGGCATTCGGGAGACCCTCAAGGGCCGCAGCGACAAACGCCTCAAGGACAGCGCCAACACCGACCTGGTGGGGCACCGCGGGCGGGCACTGGCGCTGTGGTACATGTCGGGCGACGCCTACGAGATCGACCCGCTCACGCTCGAAACCCTCGGCAAGTCGGGCGCGATCGCCCGCAGCGGCGGCAAGATCTCGGCCCACGCCAAGGTCGACGAGGTCACCGAGCAACTGATGTTCTTCGACTACGGCAACGAGGCGCCCTACATGCACTACGGCGTGGTGGGCGCCGACGGCCAGCTGGCCCATTACGTCCCGATCGACCTGCCGGGACCGCGCCTGCCGCACGACATGGCCGTCACCGAACACTACTCGGTGTTGCACGACCTGCCGCTGTTCCATGACCACGAGGCCATGGCCCTGGGCCGCCACAAGATCGAGTTCCATCCGGAAATGCACAGCCGTTTTGGCGTGTTGCCGCGTTTTGGCGCCAGCGACAGCATCCGCTGGTTCGACTTCACGCCGTGTTACCTGTACCACGTGGTTAATGCCTGGGAAGAAGGCGACTGGGTGGTCATGGTGGGCTGCCGCTACATGCCGGCGTTCGACGCGCAGGGCGACATCGACGCCCAACGCACCGCCAGGGATGTGGCCGAACTCGTCATGCATGCCCGGTTGTGGGTGTGGAAGATGCAGGTCAAGACCGGAGAAACCGCCGAACATGTGCTCAACGCGAAATACAACGCCGAATTTCCGTCCTGCAACGGCCGCATGACCGGCCGCAAGACACGCTTCGGCTACCTGGTGGACCATTCCGAAACCGTCACGCTGCAATGGTCCGGTGTGCGCAAGTTCGACCTCGACACCGGCGCCGACCTGGGCGGCTGGTCCGACGACCCGCAACACAGCTGGTATTCGGAACCCTGGTTCGCCGAGGCCGATGCGCCGCAGGCCGAAGACGACGGCTACGTCATCAGCTTCCAGTGGAACGACGCGCTGCAACGCCAGACCCTGGATGTCTTCGACGCCAGGAACATCGGCCGGGGCCCGGTGGCGCAGGTCGAATTGCCACAGCGCGTGCCGGCGGGTTTCCATGCCTGCTGGATCGAGAAAGATCGGCTGCGGCCGGTGCGCTGAGAGCGCAGACAGGTCGAAAGCATCGCCATGAAACCCAGCGAGTTGCCAAGACACGCCATCCCGGCACTCGACGGGAACAATGCGCCGGTCCACGGCGAGGATGTGTTCGAAGACATGCCCGTGTTGGGCGAGGTGCCCAAGGACCTGAACGGCATCTACCTGCGCAATGGGCCGAATCCGTTTTTTGCACCGGACTGGCGTTACCACGCCTACGACGGCGACGGCATGCTGCATGCCATCCGGTTTCAGGCCGGCAAGGTGAGTTACCGCAACCGCTGGATCCGGACGCAGGCCCTGCAGGAAGAACAGGCCGCCGGGCACGCGTTGTGGAAGGGCCTCAAGGAGCCGATGCGCGCGGACCGCGCCGACCAGCCGTTCAAGAACACCTCGAACACCGACGTCAAATACCACGCCGGGCGCCTGATCACCATGTGGTACCGCTCCGGCATGCCTTACGCGGTCGACCCGTACACCCTGGAAACGCTGGGCCCGGCCGACTACGGTGGGGCGTTTGCAAAGATCTCGGCCCATTCGCGGCCCGACGAGCACACCGGCGAGCTGCTGTTCTTCGACTACAGCCTGACGGCGCCGTTCATGGAGTACGGCGTGATCGGGCCGGACCGCAAACTCAAACACAAGATCGAGATCCCGTTGCCCGGGCCGCGCCTGCCGCACGACATGGCGGTGACCGAGCACTACACCATCCTGCACGATTTTCCGTTGTGGCCGGATGCCGAGGCGCTGCAGGCCGGGCGCTACAAGGTGCGTTTCCATCCGCAGCAGCCGGCGCGTTTTGCGGTCGTGCCGCGTTACGGTTCCTCCAGCGACATCCGCTGGTTCGAAGCCAGGGCCTGCTACATGCTGCATGTGGTGAACGCCTGGGAAGAAGGAGACGAGGTGGTGATGGTGGGTACACCCTACCGCATACACACCACGCCGGATGGACAACCCGATGCGCGCCGCCTCGAGCACACCATCAACCAGCGCCAGCGCGACTTCATCCTGCACGAGTGGCGCTTCGATCTCAAGACCGGCGCCACCCGCGAGCGCACCATCGACGACGTGCTCAACACCGAGTTCCCGGTCATCAACAGCCGCTACCAGGGCCGCAAGAACCGCTACTCGTACCACATCGTCTTTCCGCAGGGGGGCCGCGAGGAGCCGCGTTTTCCCGGCCTGGTGAAGTACGACCTGGGCACCGGCGGCTACTTGGCCTACAGCGCCGGACCACACTATTTCTACAACGAACCCGGCTTCGCTGCGCGCGACAACGCCCAGGCCGAAGACGACGGCTACCTCGTGACGCCGGTCTGGAACCCGACCGACCAGCGTTCGGAGATCCAGGTGTTCGACTGCAAGGGGGCCCGCATGGCGCAAGGACCGATCGCGCGCATTCTGCTGCCGCGTCGCATTCCGCATGGCTTCCATGCCACTTTTGTCAGCCAGAAAACGCTCGAGCGCTGGACCTGAAGCATGATCCTGGTTCCGCAAACAAGAATCGACGAGTACACGGCTCGCGGCTGGTGGGGCACGCAGACGCTGTGGGACCTGTTTGTCAGGAACCTGCAGGCACGCCCGGATGCCGAGGCGGTGGTGGATGCGCCCAACCGCGCCGGGTTCGCACACGGCGCACCGCGGCGCCTGAGCTGGCGCGCGCTGGCCGGCGAGGTCGACCAGTTGTGCCTGGTGCTGCTCGAGCACCACATCGGCCGTGACGACATCGTGCTGATGATGCTGCCGAACTGCGTCGAGCAGTTCGTCGTGTACCTGGCGTGCTTGCGCCTGGGCGCCGTGGTGACGCCAGTGCCGGTGCAATACCGCGAACACGAACTCGACCACATCCTGGCGCTGACTGGCGCCGTGGCCGCGTTCACTTGCTCGCACATCGGCCGCCCCGGCCACAAACACATGGCGGGGGCCATGTTCGGCGAACTGCGCACACGCCATCCGGCGCTGAAAACCGTGCTGGCCTGGGGCGAGGAAGAGGTGGCAGGTGTGGTGCCTCTCGGCAACACGCC
>JANMYG010000817.1:0-1573 GCA_031381865.1 Betaproteobacteria bacterium
GGACATGCTGGTGCCGCTGCGCACGGTGATGGAGTCGGGTGAGCTCGAGAAGGCCACCGGCTACAAGATCAACTGGCGCATGTTCGGTGGTGGCGGCGACGTCATCAAGGCCATGGCCAGCGGCGACGTGCAACTCGGCGAGGCCGGCTCCAGCCCGATCGTGGCGGCGGCCAGCCAGGGCCAGGACATCAAGCTGTTCTGGATCCTCGACGACATCGCCGAGGCCGAGGCGCTGATCGTGCGCAACGGCAGCGGCATCAAGACAGTGAAGGACCTCACGGGCAAGAAGGTCGCCACCCCCTTCGTCAGCACCGCGCATTACCAGCTGATGGCCATCATGAAGGTCAACGGCGTGGATGCCAAGGGCGTGAACGTGATGAACCTGCGGCCACCTGAAATCGCAGCTGCCTGGGAGCGGGGCGACATTGACGCCGCCTTCATCTGGGATCCGGTCTTGAGCAAGATCAAGGGCAACGGCAAGATGATCGAGTCTTCGAAAACCATCGGCGCCAAGGGTTTCCCGACCTTCGACGGCCTGATCGTCAACGCCAAGTGGGCGGCGGAGAACGAGGCTTTCATGGTCACGCTGGTCAAGGTGTTGGCCAAGGCCGACGACACCTATCGCAAGAACAAGGCCAAGTGGACCGCCGACTCGGCCGAAGTCAAGGCCGTCGCCAAGTGGACCAAGGCCGACGCGAAGGACGTGCCGCCGGCGATGGCCCTGTACACCTTCCCCACGATGGCCGAACAGGCCGGGCCGAAATGGCTCGGTGGCGCTGCGGCCAAGGCCATGACAAGCACGGCGGTGTTCCTCAAGGAGCAGGGCCGGATCCAGGAGATGAAACCCGACTACTCGGCCTTCATCACCGACATGTACATCAAGAAGGCGATGGGCAAATAAGCCGCACAGCATTGCTTCACGGCGAAGTCGGGGCGGCCAGTCATGGTGCCGCCCCTTTTTTTTCATTCCTGATCGATTGGAGCGCCCATGCCTATCCTGGAGATCCGGGACCTCACGGTGAACTACGCCGTCAAGGGCGGTACCTTGCAGGCCCTGGCGCCGGTCAATCTGACCATGCACGACGGTGACTTTGTTGTGGCATTGGGCGCCTCCGGCTGCGGCAAGACCACGCTGCTCAATTGCATTGCGGGTTTCCTGCCACCGTCCACCGGCGAGATCCTGCTCGACGGACAGCCGGTGGTCGGCCCCGGCGCCGACCGCGGCGTGGTGTTCCAGAAACACGCCCTGATGCCGTGGCTGTCGGTGCGCGACAACGTGGCCCTGGGCCTGCGCCTGCGCGGGGTCGACCGCGCCACGCGCGAGCGCGCGGCGGATGACAAACTCGGCCTGGTCGGGCTCAAGGACTATGCCGAGCGCGCCGTCTACGAGTTGTCCGGCGGCATGCAGCAACGCGTGGGCATCGCCCGCGCACTGGCCAACGACCCGGCGGTGCTGCTGATGGACGAACCGATGGGCGCGCTCGACGCGTTCACCCGTGAGCAGGTGCAGGAGATCCTGCTCGAAGCCTGGTCGCGCACCAACAAGATGGTGTTCTTCATCACCCACTCGGTG
>JANMYG010000819.1:0-1509 GCA_031381865.1 Betaproteobacteria bacterium
CCAGGCGCAGATCCTCAAACTGATGGTCGAGCTCAACGGGCGCGTGGGCGCCGCCATCATGCTTATCACCCACGATCTGGGCGTGATCGCCGAGACGGCGCACCGTGTGGTGGTCATGTACGCCGGGCGCAAGGTCGAGGAGGCCACCGTCGATGCGTTGTTCGAGCGCCCGATGCACCCCTACACGCGTGGCTTGCTGGCGTCGATCCCGCGCGGGCGCCAAGGTGCGCGTACTCGGCGCCTGAGCGAGATCGCGGGCATCGTCCCATCGCTGCGCGAAACCTCGCCCGGACAGCCTGCGATCAAGGGTTGCGCTTTTGCGCCGCGCTGCGGCTTTGCCACGCCGCGCTGCCACGAACAGGCGCCGCCGCTGCTGCAGTACGGCGCCAATGGCGCCGTCGAGGTGGTGCAAGGCCCGGTGCAGGCCGGCAACCATCTGGCGGCCTGCTGGGAAATCGACCGGGTGCTGGGGACATGACCCCCACGCTTGTCACTTGGCAAAACCCATGACTGAAGTCCTGCGCGTCGAGGGGCTGAAGAAATATTTCCCGGTGCACCGGGGCCTGCTGCAGCGCGTGGCTGGCCATGTGAAGGCCGTCGATGGTGTGTCCTTTTCCATCGCGGCAGGCGAGACGTTGTGCCTGGTCGGCGAATCGGGGTGCGGGAAATCGACTGTCGGCAAGACCATCCTGCGCCTTACCGAGCCCAGCGCCGGCCAGATCTGGCTTGGCGGCACCGAAGTCACGCGACTGACCGAAGAGGCCATGCGCCCACACCGGCGCGAGGCACAAATGGTGTTCCAGGACCCGTATTCCTCGCTCAACCCGCGCATGCGCGCCGGCCAGATCGTCGGCGAGCCGCTCGAGAACTACGGCCTGGCCGAAGGCGCCGACAAGGAGAGCCGCATCGTCGCGCTGCTCGAGAAGGTCGGGCTGCGCAAGGACGCCATGGCGCGTTTCCCGTTCGAATTCTCGGGTGGCCAGCGCCAGCGCCTGGGCATCGCACGGGCGCTGGCGCTGAACCCCCGGCTGATCGTGGCCGACGAGCCGGTCTCGGCGCTCGACGTATCGGTGCAGGCGCAGGTGCTGAACCTGTTGATGGACCTGCAGGACGAATTCGGCCTGGCCTACCTGTTCGTCTCGCACGACCTGGCGGTGGTCGAGCATATCGGGCACCGGATCGCCGTGATGTACCTGGGCCGGATCGTCGAGCTGGCGCCCAAGGAACGCATCTTCAGCCAGCCATTGCATCCCTACACCGAGGCCCTGATGGCGGCCGCGCCGATTGCCGACCCGCGCGCGCGCCGCGAGCGCCTGGTGATCGAAGGCGACGTGCCCAGCCCCATGAACCCACCCCCGGGCTGCCACTTCCATACCCGCTGCCCGTACGCCATCGCGCGCTGCAAGACCGACGACCAGCCGCTGCAGGACTACGCGCCGGGCCATGTGGTGGCCTGCCACCTGCGCAACAAAGAATCCCTGGCGGCGGTGACTGCATGATGCGCCGGGC
>JANMYG010000842.1:0-14895 GCA_031381865.1 Betaproteobacteria bacterium
GGACATGATCCGGCATCCGTGGATTGCGGGTGCTGTAACCCCGGAGCCGATCCGGGGCCGCAATGACAGGGGCAAAGCGAACAGTCGTGCCGCCAGATGTGACGCCACAAGCGCGCCGCGCCGTTGTGCGTCCGCGCCGCAATTGCATCGTCACATCGCGAGCCCCCCACCGGCTCATCGCAGGCGCAGCGCCATGTGCACCTTGTCGTGGTACTGCCCGTGCAGCTTGATCGCCCGCTGCAGGACGCCAAAAACCGTGAAACCGCAATGCGCGTAGAGCGCCTGGGCCCGGTCGTTGCCCGCGGTGACAGTCAGGTCGAGTTGCTCCACGCCTTCGCATGCCGCGGCGTGCAGCAGCAGGTCGCGCATCAAGGCGCGGCCGATGCCCTGCCCGCCGGCTGGCGGCGCCACGTACATGCCGACCACGGTCGCGTTATGGCGCTCCTTGGGCCGGTAGCGGCCCTGCAGACCGACCATGCCCACCAGTGTGTCGCCCTGAAACGCACCCAGAAAGATGTCGTGTGGCCGCTGCGGGCTGGCGACCAGCCGCTGCTCGGACCAGTCCAGCGGCCTGGCCGCCTCGTCCTCGAAACTGGACGTGAACGCCTCGGGGTGCTCGCGCAGCGCGCGCAGCCGCAAGACCCGGTAGGGCAGCGCATCGGCTGGCGCCAGCCTTCGAATCGCAACCGGGCTCACACCCGTTCCAGCACCACCGCAATACCCTGCCCGACGCCGATACACATGGTGCACAAGGCGTAGCGGCCACCGGTACGGGTCAACTGGTTTACGGCCGTCGTGGCCAGCCGCGCGCCCGACGCGCCCAGCGGATGGCCCAGTGCGATCGCGCCGCCATAAGGGTTCACGCGCGGGTCGTCGTCCTGCAGGCCGAGCAACCGCAACACCGCCAGACCCTGCGCTGCAAAGGCCTCGTTGAGTTCGATCACATCCATCTGTTCGATCTTCAAGCCGGTCAAAGCCAGCACCTTTTGCGTCGCCGGGGCCGGGCCGATGCCCATCACGCGCGGGGCCACACCGGCCATCGCCATGCCCACGACCCGCGCGCGCGGCGTCAGCCCATGCAGCGCAGCGCTTTTTTCGTCCGCCAGCAGCAGCGCGCAGGCGCCGTCGTTGACGCCGCTGGCGTTGCCGGCTGTCACGCTGCCGTCGGCGCGCACGATCGGCTTGAGCCTGGCCAGCGCCTCCAGGCTGGTTTCGCGCGGGTGCTCGTCGGTGGCCACCAGCACCGGGTCGCCCTTCTTCTGCGCAATCGCCACGGGGGTGATTTCGGCGTCGAAATACCCCGCCTTTTGCGCCGCCACCGCCTTCTTCTGGCTGGCGAGCGCCATCCGGTCCTGCGCCTCGCGCGTGATCTTGTAGTCGGTGGCCACGTTCTCGGCCGTCTCCGGCATCGCGTCGACGCCGTATTTCTCTTTCATGAGCCGGTTGACGAAACGCCAGCCGATCGTCGTGTCGTACACCGCGTTGGCGCGGCTGAAGGCGGCCTCCATCTTCGGCATCACGAACGGCGCGCGGCTCATGCTTTCCACACCGCCGGCGATCATCAGGCCGGCCTCGCCGGCGCGGATCGCGCGCGCGGCCGTGCCCAGCGCGTCCAGCCCGGAGCCACACAGGCGGTTGATGGTGGCGCCCGGTACTTCCAGCGGCAGGCCGGCCAGCAGGCTGGCCATGCGTGCCACATTGCGGTTGTCCTCGCCGGCCTGGTTCGCGCAGCCGAAGATGACGTCCGTGACGGCCTGCCAGTCGACGCGCGGGTTGCGCGCCATCAGGGCCTTGAGCGGCAGCGCGCCCAGGTCGTCGGTGCGCACGCTGCTCAAGGCGCCGCCGTAACGGCCAAAAGGCGTGCGGATGGCATCACAGATAAAGGCTTGGGGGTTCATGGCGCTCTCCGGTGGGTTGGCTGCCAGTACTTTAACAACCGCGCGGCGCGACTGCGCCAGGCACATCGCCCGGCACATCGCCCGGCACACCGCCCGACGCGGCCACCGCCACGCGGAGGCGGGCGCAAAATGGCCGCCATGATGATGCAACCCTCCCAGGCCGATGTGCGCCGCTTCCTTTGTGCGGTGTTCGCCAAGGCCCGATCAGCCCAGCCGCTCGAAGCGATGGAGACCCTGGCCAGCGGATGGATCGACGAACATCCCGAATACCATGCCGACCTGGCCGACGTCGACGCCGCAGTGCTGAAAATGTTCGATGCCACCGAAGGTAAAACCAATCCGTTCCTGCACCTGTCGATGCACCTGTCGATCAGCGAACAGTGCTCGATCGACCAGCCGCGCGGCATCCGCCAGGCAGTGGAGTTGCTGACGCGCCGATGCAACTCGTTGCACGACGCACACCACGCCGTCATGGAGTGCCTGGGACAGATGGTGTGGGAAAGCCAGCGCTCCGGTCGCCCGCCCGATGGCGACGCCTACATCGCCTGCGTGCAGCGGCACGCGACGCGCGGCTGACGACTGCCTGCGCCAAACCGCGTCGAAAAAGTCGCGAAGGCGTGCCCGCCGCTTACTTGAACTTGGCTTGCGGCACGGTCTTGAGTTCGCCCGGCAGGGAATGCACGTAACTCGCCAGTTCCTTCAGTTCGTTGTTCGTGAACTGCTTGGCGATGCCGCCCATCACGCCATTGGAGCGGCCCCAGGTGCCCTTGGCTTCGGTCTTGTAGGACTTGAGCGCCACGAACAGGTAATCCGCGTGCTGGCCGGCGATCTTCGGGTAGGTCGGGTCGATCGGCTTGCTGAAACTCTCGCCGTGGCAGGAAACGCAGGCGCCCTTCTTGACCAGTTCCGCCGCCTTGCCGCCGGCCTCGGCCGCCTTGCCGGGTGCCGCGGCGCCGTCCTGGTGTCCGCTGGCCTCGTAATACGCGGCAAGATCGGCCATGTCCTGGTCGGTGAGCGAGGTCGCGATGCCGCGCATGGTCGGGTGTTTGCGCTCGCCCTTCTGGTAGGCGGCCAGCGCCGAGACGATGTATTTGGCGCCCTGGCCGGCGATCATCGGCACCTTGTAGACCTCGGGAAAACTGGCCTGGTAACCCCTGATGCCGTGGCAGCCGATACACATCGCGATCTTGCCTTCGCCCGCCTTTGCATCACCCTTGATTTCCTGCGCGCCGGCCGACAATGACGTCACCGAAGTGACAAACAGGACAAATATCGACGACAGCAACTTGTTCATTTTGCGAAGACAATCAAGGGGGGGATGGAGGAGAGAAGCTCCGACCCATTATATCGGCCACGTTTCTTCCACCGACCGCCGGTTTTGCCGCGCACCGACCACACCATGAAATTCCAAGGCACCAAGAATTACATCGCCACGCAGGACCTGATGTTGTCCGTCAACGCGGCCGTGACGCTCAAGCGCCCGCTGTTGGTGAAAGGCGAGCCGGGCACCGGCAAGACGATGCTGGCCGAGGAAGTGGCGCAGGCGCTGAACATGCCGCTGCTGCAGTGGCATATCAAGTCCACCACCAAGGCGCAGCAGGGCCTGTACGAATACGACGCCGTCAGCCGGCTGCGCGACTCGCAGCTCGGCGACGAAAAGGTCAAGGACATCCACAACTACATCCTGCGCGGCATCCTGTGGCAGGCGTTCACGGCCGACCACCAGGTGGCGCTGCTGATCGACGAGATCGACAAGGCCGACATCGAGTTTCCGAACGACCTGCTGCGCGAGATCGACCGCATGGAGTTCTACTGCTACGAGACGCGCGAGCTGATCCGGGCCAAGCACCGGCCGCTGGTGTTCATCACCTCCAACAACGAGAAGGAACTGCCCGACGCATTCCTGCGCCGCTGCTTCTTCCACTACATCAAATTCCCGGACGCGGACACGATGAAGAGCATCATCGACGTGCATTTCCCCGGCCTCAAGAAGGAGCTGCTGAATGCCGCGATGAAGACCTTCTACGACGTGCGCAACCTGCCGGGCCTCAAGAAGAAACCGTCTACGAGCGAACTGCTGGACTGGCTCAAGCTGCTGCTGGCCGAAGAAATCCCGCCCGAGGCGCTGCACAGCAAGGACGAGAAGGTGACAGTGCCGCCGCTGGTGGGCGCGCTGCTCAAGAACGAACAGGACGTCACGCTGTTCGAAAAACTGGTGTTCATGCAGCGGCACAACCGATGAATGCGGGACACGTTCATCGTTGGTCGCAAAGGCGCATGGCGTGCACCGGCCGGACGATCCGCAGCACCGGCCGCAGGCACAACTGAGCAGGCGACGCAACATGGCCTTCGTCGAACCGGTCATCCTGTCGGAGCGCGGCATCCAGCTGGTGCCGCTGACGCTGGGGCACGAGGACGGCCTGCGCGCGGCCGCCATGGATGGCGAGTTGTGGCGTCTGCGCGTGACCTCGGTGCCCGAGCCCGACCAGACCCGCCGCTACATCGAGGACGCGCTGGCCATGCGCGAGGCCGGCCACCGCCTTGCGTTCGCGGTGCTCGATGCCGCCAGCGGCACGGTGCTGGGTTCGAGCAGTTACCACGACATCCTGCCGGCGGTGAAACGGGTCGAGATCGGCTACACCTGGTACGCGGCGCGTTGCCAGCGCACCCATGTCAACACCACCTGCAAGCTGCTGCTGATGGGCCACGCCTTCGACACCCTGGGTTGCCATGTGGTGGGCTGGCGCACCGACAACTTCAACTACGCGTCGCAGCGCGGCATCGAGCGCCTGGGCGCGCACAAGGACGGCGTGATCCGTGGCCATGCGCTGCGCCGCGACGGCACGATCCGCGACACCGTGATGTACAGCATGCGCGCCGGCGAGTGGCCGGAGGCGCGCGCGCAACTGCTGTACCTGCGCGACAAGCCACGCGGCTGACAGACCCGAGGAGCACGCCATGCTGATCGACTTCTTCTACACCCTGCGTTCGGCCAAGCTGCCGGTATCGGTCAAGGAATACCTGGTGCTGCTCGAAGCGCTCAAGGAGGGCGTGGTGGGCCCCAACACCGAGCAGGACGCCGGCGGCGAACAGGCAAGCGGCTACCACATCGACGATTTCTACTACCTCAGCCGCACCACGCTGGTCAAGGACGAAAAGCACTACGACAAGTTCGACCGCGCCTTCGCCGCCTATTTCAAGGGCATCGAGATGATCGCCGATTTCACGCGCGACATACCGCTGGAGTGGCTGCGCAAGAACCTGGAGCTCAACCTGAGCCCGGAAGAGAAGGCCAAGATCGAGAAGATGGGCTGGGACGAGCTGATGGAGACGCTCAAGAAGCGTTTCGAAGAGCAGAAAGAGCGGCACGAAGGCGGCAACAAGATGATCGGCACCGGCGGCACCTCGCCGTTCGGCGCCAACGGCTTCAACCCGCAGGGCATCCGCATCGGCCAGGAGAAAAGCCGCAACCGCAGCGCGGTCAAGGTCTGGGACCAGCGCGCCTACAAGGACTACGACGACACCCAGGAGCTCGGCACGCGCAACATCAAGGTGGCGCTGCGCCGCCTGCGCAAGTTCGCGCGCGAAGGGCATGAGGAAGAGCTCGACCTCGACGACACGATCCGCTCCACCGCCGCCAATGCCGGCTGGCTCGATATCAAGATGGTGCCCGAGCGCCACAACAACGTGAAGGTGCTGCTGCTGATGGACGTGGGCGGCACGATGGACGAACACATCGCGCGCGTCGAGGAGATGTTCTCGGCCACCAAGACCGAGTTCAAGCACATGGAGTTCTACTACTTCCACAACTGCGTCTACGACTTCATGTGGAAGAACAACCGCCGGCGCTTTTCCGAGAAATTCGCCACCTGGGACATCATCCGCAAGTACAACAAGGACTACAAGCTGATCTTCATCGGCGACGCCACGATGAGCCCCTACGAGATCCTGCAGCCCGGCGGCAGCGTGGAATACAACAACGAGGAGCCAGGCGCGGAGTGGCTGCAGCGCCTCACCAACGCGTTCCCGAAGTTCGCCTGGATCAACCCCGAGCCGCAGGGCGTCTGGCAATACCGCCAGAGCATCAGCGTGGTGCAGCAGCTCATGAACCAGCGCATGTTCCCGCTCACGATCAAGGGTCTGGAGGAGGCCATGCGCCTGCTGTCAAAATAGGCCCATGATCAGGCGAGGGTTGAAAGAGCTGGTGCTTGCGCCGGCTTTTTTTGTTTGGGCCGTGCTGTTTGCGGATTGCCTGCAAGCCCAGAGTGCGCCCGCCAGCGAGGCGGCGCCAGCCAGGGTCCAGGCGGGCGCACCGGCCGGTCCCGCATTCGAGGTCGACATCTCGGCGCCGCGCGAGATCGAGGACTTCCTGCGCCGCCACCTGGAGTTGATGCGTTACCGGGAACTGGCCGACCTCGACCACGCCGAACTGCAGCGGCTGCTGCCCGCGGCCGAGCGCAATACACGCGAGCTGCTGGCCACCCTGGGTTACTTTTCACCCGAGGTGGCGGTGCAGCTGGTCGGAGCGCCAGACGCCGGCGCCGCGCCGCGCCGGGTATCGATTACGGTGCAGCCCGGGCCGGCCACCCGCGTGGCCGCGGTCGCCATCACTTTTGGCGGCGCCATCACGGACGCCACCGATGCGCCGACCGTGCGCCAGCGCGACATGATCCGCGCCAGCTGGTTGCTGCCGCCGGGCACCCGTTTCACGCAGGCAGCCTGGGACGAGGCGAAGAACGCCGCGCTGCGCCAACTCGGGGCGCAGCGTTATGCGCTCGGGCAGATTGCCGCCAGCCTGGCCGACATCGATCCGCTGAAACGCACGGCGCACCTGAGCCTGACGCTGGACTCGGGCCCGGCCTACCGCCTGGGCCCGCTGCAGATCAACGGGCTGGAGCACTACGACCCGGTGCTCGTACAGCGCCTGGCGCAGCTTGGCACGGGCACACCGTACGACCAGGCACGGCTGCTCGAAGCGCAGCAGCGCCTGCAGGACAGCGGTTATTTCGACTCGGTCTATCTGTCGCTCGACACCGCGGCCGATCCGGATGCGGCGCCGGTGCTGGTACAGCTGCGCGAAGCCAAGCGCAAGAAGCTGGTGCTCGGCGTCGGTGTCAGCACCGACAGTGGTACCCGCCTGTCGGTGGAACACACCAACCACCAGTTGCCCGTGATCGGCTGGCGCGCCGTGTCCAAGCTGCTGCTGGACCGCGACACGCAGTCGATTGGCACCGAACTCGCGTCGATGCCCGACGCCGGCAACTGGCGCTGGGTCACGTCGGCGCGCCTGAAGAACGAAAACGCCGCCGACATCGCTGTGCGCAGCCTGAACCTGCGCGCCGGACGCACCCAGATCGGTGAACGCGTCGACCGCAACTACTTCCTGGAGTACGACCGCGCCAACAGCACCAACCTGGGCACGTCGACGGTGGCCAGCAGCATCAGCGCCAACTATGCCTGGACGCAGCGCAACTTCGACAGCCTGCCGTTCCCGTCCAGCGGTTATGGCCTGGGAGCGGAGCTCGGCGCCGGGTCGACGCTGGGCGGCCGGCGCGATTTCTTCACGCGCGCCCAGGTGCATTGGCTCGGCGTCTGGTCGCTGGCACCTGGGCAGGCGCAACCGCGGCGATCAGGCGCCGGCCGGATCGTGGTGCGTGCACAAGGCGGCGCTGTGCTGGCCCGTGCCGCGGCCGACCTGCCCGACACCCAGCTGTTCCTGACCGGCGGCGACGCCAGCGTGCGCGGCTACGCGTACCATGCGATCGGCACCGTGTTGCCCAGCGGACTGACCGCACCGGGGCGCTACCTTGCCACCGGCAGCGTCGAGGGGCAACGCCCGGTGGTCATCGACGAGCGGCCCAGCGACTGGGAGAGCACGTTGTTCATCGATGCCGGAGCGGTGGCCGACAAGCCGTCGCAGTTCAAGGCCAAGGTCGGCCTGGGCGCCGGCGTGCGCTGGAACAGCCTGGTCGGGCCGCTGCAGATGGACCTGGCGTACGGCGTGGCGGCCAAACGCCTGCGTTTGCACCTGAGTGTCGGGTTCACGTTCTGATGCGCCGCCTGCTGTTCCTGCTGTTCTGGCTGATCGAGCTGCCGCTGGTGGTGGTTGGTGCCCTGTTGCTGGTGTTCTGGCTCTGGAGCGGCAGCGACCAGTCGCTGGCCAGCG
Organism: Betaproteobacteria bacterium; assembly: GCA_031381865.1. GTDB lineage: Bacteria > Pseudomonadota > Gammaproteobacteria > Burkholderiales > Burkholderiaceae_C > CAISIP01. The sequence goes on from JANMYG010000842.1 coordinate 8,065, forward strand.
CCCTGGCCCAGGCCGGCCGCTTCCTGCCAGCGGGCCAGACGCTGGTGGCGCAGGACGTACGCGGCAGCCTGCGCCACGGCGGGACCATCGGCACATTGCGCTGGGGCAAAGGCGGCATGGCGCTGGAGGCGCGCCGCATCGAGCTGACATGGAGCCCGGCCGGCCTGCTCGACCGGCGCCTGCAGCTCGACACGCTGCACATCGCCGAACTGCGCATCGACGACCGGAGCCAGTCCGGCGGCCCGGCTGCGCTGACAGACCTGGTGTTGCCGTTCGAGGTCGATGTGGTGTTTGCGGTCGACCTCCTGCACTGGACCGGCCCGCCCGATTTGTTGGCCACCGCGCTGCGCGGGCGCTACCGCTTCGACAACACACGCCACCTGCTGCGGCTCGACCAGGCGCAGGTGGCGGCCGGGAGCTACCAGGCGGACGCCACCCTGCTGGCGCGCGCTCCCCTCACGCTGGACCTGCAGGCGCGCGGCACGGTGCAGGCGCCGCTGGGCGCCACCTCGATCGCGCTCGACGCGGTGGCCACGCTGCGCGGTGCGCTGGCAGGGCCGGACGTCGCGCTGGATTTCACCGCCGCCCTGCAGCCGCCGCCGGCCCGGGCCGCGGCAGGGGTGCCGGCCCAGGCCATGCGCGCGAACATCACGGCGCAGATCCGGCCCCGGGCGACGCAGCCGCTTACGCGCGCGCTGGCCAGCTTCGAGCACCTCAACCTGGCAGCACTTTGGAGCAGCGCGCCGCAAACGCTGCTGACAGGAAACGCGCGGGTTCAACCCCTGGGCCAGAACTGGCAGGCCGACGTCGACCTGGTCAACCGCTTGCCGGGCCCGTGGGACACGGGCCGCCTGCCGGTGGACAACACCAAGGCGAAAGTGCTGTTTGCCGATGGCAGCTGGAACATCGAGTCGCTCGACGCCGCCAGTGCCGGGGGCAGGGTCCGGGTGCAGGGCAAACTCGCCGCGGGCGCGGCATTAGGCGCCGGATCGGGCTGGAGCGGCCAGGCGCAGCTGCAGGGGATCGACCCGGCGCGGCTGCACAGCCAGTTGCCCAGCGCGCGACTGGACGGTGCGGTGCAGGCCAGCGCGGCGAACGCGGCAGTCGTTTTCGACGCCTGGCTGCGCCAGTCCGGCCCACCGGCGGCGGGGTCGCGGCTGCATGCGGTGGGCCTGCAAAACGCTTCGGCCAAGGGCCGCTGGGCCGACGGCTGGCTGCAACTGCACGACCTCAAGGTCCGGACTGACGACGCGCTGCTGCAGGGCCAGCTCGATCTGCAGCCTGCCACCAGCGCGGTGCGTGGCCAACTGGAACTCATTGCCCCCGGCGCGCAGGCCAAAGCGAGTGGCGCGCTGGGGCCGCAGGCGGGAGCGGCCGACCTTTCACTGCAGCTGGCCGACGTCGGTAAGGCCAGGCGCTGGCTGGCGCGCATGCCGATGGTGCCGGCGTTCCTGCCGCAGCTCGACCTGCAGGGACGCGCCGAGCTGGCATTGCGCTGGCAAGGCGGCTGGCTGGCGCTACAGACGCCACGCTCTGCCGAGCCGAGCGTGCAGCTGAGCCTGCAGGTGCCGCAACTCGAGCTGCGCTGGTCCGGCGACGCGGCAGCCCAGACCTTGCGCGTGCGCGACTTCCAGGGCGATCTGTCCGGGCGCCTGGACGCGTTGTCGGCCAAGGCCAGCGGCGAGCTGCTGCGCGGCAACCAGCGCGCGTCGTGGCAAGCCCAGGCACAAGGCGGCCGCACGGCGACCGGCTGGCAGGCGCAGCTACCGTCGCTGCGCATGCAACTGCACGACAGCCTGCGGCCGGGCCCCTGGACGCTGGCGCTGCGCCAGCCGCTGGCGCTCGACTGGCAGGCCGCCACCTCGGGCGGCAGCCTGCGCGCCGGCGCGGGCGAAGCCGATCTGACCGGTCCGCTGCCAGGCGTGGCCACGCTGGCCTGGCAACCACTGCGCTGGGCCTACGGTGCGCGCAACGAACTCGCCAGCCAGGGCCAATTGCGCGGCCTGTCGCTCGCCTGGCTCGACCTGCTCGGCGACACCCAGCTCACCAGCCTGGGCCTGTCGGGCAACATGGTGTTCGACGCCGACTGGGACCTGGCCGCCACCGACACCCTCAGGCTGCGCGCGGCACTGGTCCGGCGCAGCGGCGACATCCGGGTACTGGCCGACAGCGCGGGCGCGCCAGTGTCCGGCGCCAACCCGACCATCGACGCGGGCGTGCGCGACGCGCGCATCAGCATCAGCGCCGATGGCAACGACCTGCGCGCCTCGGTGCGGTGGGACAGCGAACGCGCCGGCAATGCACAGGCCGAGTTCGCCACCCGCACCGGCCGGGACGCTGGCGGATGGGACTGGCCGGCCGACGCGCCGGTCAGCGCCACCGTGCGCGCGCGCCTGCCGCAGGTTGGCGTGTGGTCGGTGCTGGCGCCACCGGGCTGGCGCATGCGCGGCACGCTGGACGCCAATATGGCGCTTGCCGGCACACGTCAGGCACCACGCTGGAGCGGCACCCTGCAGGCCGACGATCTGGCGCTGCGTTCGGTGGTCGACGGTATCGAGTTCGGCAACGGGCGCCTGCGCGCCACACTGCAGGGACAGCGGCTGGACATCGAAGAATTCAGCCTGCAAGGGGCTGGCGGCGCGGCTGGCGGCACCCTTTTCGCCAAGGGCTTCGCGTCGTGGCAACCCGGCCCGGTGGCAACCGCCCCGAGCCTGGCCCGGGTGCGGATCGAACTGGCCGCAACCGCCAAGGCCTTGCGTGTCACGGCGCGCGCCGACCGCCGGCTCGCGGTGTCGGGCACGGCGCAGGCGCGCCTGGACAACAACCGGCTCGAGATCCGGGGGGTGCTCAAGGCCGACCAGGCGTTGTTCATCCTGCCCGACGAAACCACACCGGCGCTCGGCGACGACGTGGTGGTCCGGCGCGCCGGCCCCACCAGCACGGCGGGCGCCGGCAACACCGGGCCGGCCGGCGCAGTGCCACCCGGATCCAGGGTCGTGACCGACCTGTGGGTGGAACTCGACCTGGGGCAGGATTTTCGGGTCCAGGGTCGCGGCATCAACACCCGCCTGGCCGGCACGCTGCAGCTGCGCAACACTGGCATCGCCGGCGCCGCGCCGCGGCTGAGCGGCGAGGTGCGCACAGTGGGCGGCAACTACAAGGCCTATGGGCAGCAACTCGAGATCGAGCAGGGCGTGTTGCGCTTTGGCGGCGCGTTCGACAACCCGGCGCTCGACATACTGGCGCTGCGGCCGAACCTGAGCCAGCGCGTCGGCGTGCAGATCACCGGCACGGCGCTGGTTCCGCGCGTCAGGTTGTACGCCGAACCCGAATTGCCGGAAGCCGAAAAACTGGCCTGGCTGGTGCTGGGCCGCTCGGGCGCGAACGGCGGCGCCGAAGCAGCCGTGCTGCAGCAGGCCGCGCTGGCGCTGCTCGGGCGCAGCGGCCAGGGCCTCTCGGGCGGGCTGGCCAGCGCGTTCGGCCTGGACGAGTTGTCGTTCGCGGCCGCCACCAGCAATGCCGCCGGCGCCAGCGCGGCCACGGTCACGCTGGGCAAGCGCCTGTCGAAGGACTTCTACGTGGCGTACGAACGCAGCCTGGCCGGCACACTCGGCACGATCTCCATCTTCTACGATCTTTCCAAGCGCTTCACGCTGCGCGCGCGCACCGGCGAACAAAGCGCCATCGACCTGATTTTCACGCTGAGTTACGACTAGCGAAAGCCCGCCCGACCTGCCGCGCGCGAGCGCGCCGCGCCGCGCCATAAGCTGACCCTACAATTCGCGCTCCACCTCGTAGTTCATTGGGAGTGGTCAGCGGGAAATACGCCATCGGCGACCCACTTGCGACTCAACTTGGCCTGCCAGCGCGCAAGTGGGGGTTTTGAGCGTGACCCGCTGCCGACATCTGCCCCGTAAATCGCAAATACATTTGGCACCCTGCTCATCGGCGTCATCGCGCCTTGCCGTGGCTTGTTGAAACTCCCGACACTCCCAATCTCAGCGATTGCCCGACGTGCCACTGCGCTGTATAGTGACCATTCCACTCTCAGTTCGAGAGGCACCCCATGAACGAAAACGCGATCCTCTCCGACCCCGACATCCTTTCCGGCACGCCCTGCTTTGCCGGCACGCGTGTGCCGGTGCGTATTTTGTTCGAGTACCTTGAAGCCAATGAATCGCTGGACGTGTTTCTCGATGACTTCCCGTCTGTAACCCGCGAGCAAGCAGTCTGGGTGCTGGAAAAGAGCAAGCAGACACTATTGGCAGAGTGAGGGTGCTGCTCGACGAATCGGTGCCTCGCCGGCTGGGATTCGACCTGGCCCCGCATTTCGTGCGCTCGGTTCAAACCATGGGATGGGCCGGCTTCAAGAACGGCGCACTGCTTGCCAAAGCAACAAGCGAATTCGATGTACTCGTGACGGCGGACCGCAACCTGCGCTACCAACAGAATATCGAGCAATTGCCAATGGCGGTGATCGTCATGCGCGGCAGCGACAATACCTACCAGACGCTCAAGCTGCTGGCTCCCGCACTGCTGGAAAGGCTGGCAACCATCAGCATGGGACAGGTAGCGGAAATCGGCGATTCAGGTCAATGAGGAAGTAGCAGCATCTGCCTGAAGGTCGCTCCTACCAACAGTTTCAGCCCATATGGCCTACCACGAAAAACTTGCCGCCCGCGTGCGGCTCGCTCTTGCGGGCGAGCCGTGCGCCGAGAAGAAAATGATGGGTGGCCTGTGTTTCATGGTGCGAGGCCACATGTGCGTAGGCGTCGCCCAGGACAAGCTCATGGTGCGCACCGGGCCTGAGGGCCACGCGAAGGCATTGAGCTTCAAGCGCGTTCAAATCGTCACCAGACTAAAACACCAAATTCGGCAAGAAAATCATTGACTTACGCCGTCCTGATGTGAAAACGTTGGGACACTACTGACCTAATGTAAATAAGGCGCCCTCTCTCAATCGCACCGGTCGAATGCCGTCCATGCGAGGACCTCACGCCTCTGAGAATTCGCGCTATCTTGATGTAACCGGCATTGCGATCGGCCGAGCGCAGAGGCAACATACTTCCCGGCGCAATGCCCGGCAGCGCTGAATCAGCGCCAAACCTTCGCCATTCACAAATTGTCTTGAAGGGACGCACCGTACGTGCGCCAGCGAACAGACCGCGGCCCGCAGGAAGAAGACGATTACGGCAGCAGCGGGTACCGGTTAAAAGGAGATTGACATGGCGAAATGCGACGCGTGCGGCAACGACTACGACAAATCCTTTCAGGTGGTGGCGCAAGGCAAGACCTACACGTTCGACAGCTTCGAATGCGCGATCCATAGACTCGCACCGGCCTGCGCGCATTGCGGCGTACGCATCATCGGCCACGGCCTGGAGAAGGGCGACCGGACGTTCTGCTGCGATCACTGCGCCGAGCATTCGGGCGTGAAGGAACTTCGCGACCGCGCCTGATCCAATGACATACGCTTAAATCGTGAAGACTTTATAGAAGGAGAATGGATATGCAACACCTTAAAGACCTGATGAGCCGCGACGTGAAGGTCATCAGTCCCGATATGAGCATCCGGGAAGCCGCAAGAGAGATGCGCGATGGCGACTTTGGAATGCTGCCGGTCGGAGAAAACGATCGCATGATAGGCACGATCTCGGATCGCGACATCGCAATTCGCGCCGTCGCCGAGGGCAAGGACACCGACACCAAAGTCCGCGACGTGATGTCCGAAGGCGTCGCCTGGGCCTACGAGGACGACTCGGTCGAAGAGGCCGCCAAGATCATGAGCAAACGCCAAGTGCGGCGTTTGCCGGTCGTGGATCGTGACAAACGCCTGGTCGGCATCGTTGCACTGGGCGATTTTGCCGTTGAAAGTTCGGAAATCCGGCCGGCTGCCGAAGCGCTTGCGGAAATCTCGAAGCCATCCTAGTGCGCTAAACCACAAATCTGGGGTCATCATGAAACAGCCAAAAAGCTCAACCAACTCGCAAGTGCCGGGCAAGCCTCTGAACCCGCAGCAGTTCCCGTTGCACGCGCAGACCGAAGCGACCGCAGGTCGTGACAAAGTGCGCGAGGTAGTGCCTGTGCATGCGCCGCGTGAATCGAAGCGCCCCGTCGAAAGAACAGGCAAGAGCCGGTCTGGCACCTGATCTCAGCGTGCGCCAGTGTCAGAAAGGCGGCTCGGGCCGCCTTTCTTTTCGACCCACTCTCCCGTCTGCTCAGTCCAGCTTCGCACCGCCCTGCGACGGGCTTGGCCCACTTGACGGGATCGGCGAGCATGTAGTGGCGGAACTCCGCGGGCGAGTTACCGACCGATTCCGAGCCGTCCACGAGGGTGCGCTCTCGTATGTCCGGATGGTTGAGGATCCCAGCCATTGTTGGCGTGCAGCCGCGCGAATATCGAGCTGGGAAGTTTTGCCGGCGCCGCGATGCTTCCCAGCCGGCAACCACGAACCCGGGCAGCGCTTCGGCCACTGCGGGCCTGTCCGGCAGCCGGAACAACCGACCCCGAGCCACGCACGCGTTCCACAACCTCTTAGAGGTGCTCGCACGAATGCTTGCACTGACTCACCAACCCTGATCCTCAATTCACTGACTCAAGACTGTTGCGCCTGGGACTTGAAGCCGCCCTCGGTCTTCACACCGTTCGCGCGTACAAAAAGCATGCTGCGCACCCCTGTCGCCAGCGACAGCCACTTTGACGTTCCGCCATGCGCTGTCTCCTGATCCTCGCTCACCCTCGCCGCGACAGCCTGTGCGGCGCACTCTTCGACGCCTGTGCAGACGGCGCGCGCCAGGCGGGCGTGGAGTGTCGTGAATTGATCTTGAGCG
>JANMYG010000851.1:0-5250 GCA_031381865.1 Betaproteobacteria bacterium
TGTACTCGTATCCCGACATCGTCGACGACGGCGGCCTGATGGCCTATACCGGGACTGCTCAAGAGATCCTTGCCGGAATCGGTCGTTTTGTTGATCGGCTGCTCAAGGGTGCCAAGACGGCCGATTTGCCCGTCGAGCAACTCACCAGGTTCGATCTGGTGATCAATATGAAGACCGCAACGTCGTTGGGCCTCAAGGTTCCGCAATCGCTGTTGCTGCGCGCCGAGCGGGTAATCACCTGAGCGGTCCGCGAATCGCGCCCGCGTCGAGCCAGCACTTGGGGAAGGCGCCGCGACACGCGTTGCGGCGCAGTTGTGGGGCTGACCGCTGGCATTGCGCGGCCCGCCGCTGGCTTTGCGCCACACGCCGCTGTCTTTGGCTGTCATTGCGGGCCCGACCCGCAATCCATGGATCCCGGGTCGAGCCCGGGATGACATCCGAAAGGTGATGCCCGCAATGACAACCGCGGGTCAGGCCCGGGATGACATCAGATCAGGCACCGCCCGGACGGCGGGCGGCTTCAGCGTGCCTGCACCGCGGCGAACACGCGCAGGAAGTTGCCGCCGATCAGCTTGGCCACCTCGGCTTCCTGCAGGCCGCGCTGCATCAGACCGGCCACGTAGTGCGGCAGGTTCGCATAGTTGTCGAACACCGGCTTGTAGTTGGCGTCCATGTCGGTCCCGAGGCAGACGTGGTCGATGCCCACCGCATCGATCAACCCGAATGTGCGGTCCACGAAACCCTTGAGGTCGCTGATGCCGATGCCCGCCGGCCAGGCTCCGAGCACGCCACCGCCGGCCTGAGCCACCGCCCGCGCCAGGTCGATTGAAATGAAACGCGGGTGCGTGAGCTTGTCGTCTTGCACATGGATATGGGAGGCGATGACGGGCCTGGACGAGACGCGGATGGCGCCCATCGCGGTGGCTTCCGACGCGTGGGCGACGTCCACCAGCATGCCGGTGGCGTTCATGGCCTTGACCACGGCCACACCGGCGTCGGTGAGTTTGCCGTGCACCGGGGCACCGGTGATGATGTCGCCGAGTTCGTTGTTGCGATAGTGCATCAGCGTGATGCAGCGCACGCCGTCGGCGTAGGCCCGGGCGACGCGTTCGGCCCGGCCCTCCAGGAAGTCGCCGCCCTCCACGCTCAGCAACGCGCCCACCTTGCCGGCGGCCCTTGCAGCCGCGAAATCTCCAACACTGCGCACCGGATGCACCCAGCCCCGGGCCGACAGCGCCTGCAGGTGGCCGATCTGGCGCTGGTAACTCGCCCAGGCCTCGCCGGGTTCGAAGTCGCGCACGGTGGCCAGCCCTTCGCCCTGCAGGCCCAGCACCTGGAAATCGGATACCGCCGCAAACGCGGCCGCGGTCAACCCGCCGGCGCGCATGTCGGCGATGGTCTTTTGCTCGAAGCTGCCCAGCTTGGCGTAGACCCACACCAGTCCGGACAGGTGTTCGGCGCCGTCGACGAAGGTCCGGCCCGGATGCGCGTGGGCGTCGATGGAAGGGTGGCGCGAGAGCAATGCGCGTGCCCGCGCGAGTTCGTCAGTAGATATTTCAAAACCGATCGGCGCCGGCTTCGGGCGCGCGAACCAATAGGCGCCAGCGCCGGCCGCCGCCACTGCAACCCCACCCGCCACCAACAGCCTGCGCCGGCCAAGTTTCGCCATGTCCTGTTCCCCTGGGTCGCTGCGTCCGCTCAGCGGCATTCGATCATGTCGCCGTTGCGCAGGCAGGTCTTGCCGTTGGGACCATACAGCACCGACCCGGTGCCGTGGAAACGCCGGCCGAGGTTGTCCCAGCAGCCGCCCGCATCACACAACGTGAGCACGCTGGGCGCGCTGGGCACGCCGGGCGCGACCGGTGCCGCGGCCGGCGCCGGCGGTGCGGCGGCAGCCGGTGGCGGGTTTCCTGCCGGCCCGGGGCCCAGCGCCGATCCGGGCCCGTCCTGCCGCGACAGGTTCGACCCGCGAGCCCGGGCACGCGGCCGCTCAATCCAGACCGAACTTCGCCTGCCGCATGGCGGTTTCCACCTGGTTGTGCAGCGACAGCGTGATGTCGAGCCCGCTGTTGACCAACTGCTCGTACAGCGGCTCGACCTGGTAGAACGGTGTCGCGAAGGCTGGTTCGTAGCGCAGGCTGCGCATCGCGCCGAACACGTCGGCGTAGGCCTCCCGGTGCGCGTTCTGCACATAGGCAAAGGCATAGGCGTCGGCATAGGCCTCTTCGATCGACACCCGCCGCTCGAGCGCCTGGCGCTCGGGGCTGCCTTGCGCGGTGGCCATCACGTTGATCCACAACTGCGCCGTGAGATTCTTGCTGCGGATGCGGAAGCAGTGCCCGAACTCGTGCGCCGCGATCGCCAGCAGGAACACGCGTGTGCTGTACGGCGAGTGGGTCAGCCGCATCATGCGCTCCATCTTGGGGTTGGCGCCTTCCGATACCACCACCACGCAATCGAGGCCCTCGCGCGGGATCACTCCCACCGGCGAGTAACCGACGTTCTCGGCCGGCGCCTTGGCATAACTTATCTTCAGGTCGCTGAACAGCGGGTGCCGATGCACCTCCTGGAATATGCCGATCCATTGCGCGACCGTCGGTATGCCCTGCGCGCTGGCCCAGGCCGACCAGAAGAGCATCAGGAACACCGTGGCAATACCGCGCATATTCCACCTCCGGGCATGCAGCCCCCAGGTCCACGAACCACCATCGCGCCGCAGGACCGGCCTGGCGGCCATACCATCTCGCCGGCAAGTTGCAGGCCCGCCCATCGCGCCCCGGCCTTGTCCGCGCGGTCGTGGCGCCCGCCAATCCTGCTTTCAACTGTTATCGGCAGAGTCCGCAAAAACTACAGCGGCGGCCCGGGTCAGGCTTGCCGTTGCCCGAAGGTCAGCAACTCGGCCAGCGCCATGCCCACCACGAGCCGTTGCGAATGCCGAGGCGCCATGTTTGTCTCCTGATCGGTTTGAGGGTTGATGCGGCTCCCATGCTACGGTCGCCGGGCCGGCGCGTCCAACCGCCGCTGTCACCCGCGGTACAGCCACGGCAGATCGAGCAGGCGCTCGCCCAGCAGCCGCAGCGACGCGTCGCGCCCGGCACGCACCAGTCCGCGCGCATGGAAGATCTGGCCATTGCGGATGGCGCGCGCCTGCACCCGGCGGTTGCGCTCCCAGCGCCGGCCGGCGTAGTGGCGCAGCGCCGCCGCCACGTCGGCGTGCTCGCCACCAAGCACGCGCCCGAGTTCGGCCGCATCCTCGATCGCCATGCCGGCCCCCTGCGCCAGGTAGGGCCGCATCGGGTGCGCGGCGTCGCCCAGCAGCGCCACGCGGCCATGGCCGTGCTGGAGCGCCCCGGTCATCGGCGCGCGGTCGCACAGGACCCACATGCGCCAGTGCGTGATGGCCTGCACCAGATCCTGCAGCGGCGCGCAGCTGCCAGCCAAAACACCGCGCAGGGTGGCGGCATCGGCAGACAGGTCCCATCCGTCGGCGCCGTCGACGTCCTGCGGCGGCACCGCCACGCCGCTGTTCACGATACCCACCACGTTGAGCCACTCGCCGCAACGCACCGGGTACTGCACCAGATGCAGGTCGGGGCCGAGCCAGACCGTGATGTGCTGGCTGCGCAGCGCCGCCGGCAGATCGGCCTGGCGCACCAGCGCCCGGTAGGCGACATGCCCGGTCACGCGCGGCATGCCGTCGTCCAGCAGCCACTGGCGCATTGCGCTCCACAGGCCATCGGCGCCGACCAGCAGGTCGCCCGCATGCGCCGCACCGTCCGGCGTGCGCATACCGACCGATTCCGGGCTCTGGGTGAACACGCCCGCAGCGGCGTCGAGCCGCAGTTCCACGCTGGGGTGCTCCCGCACCGCCTGCAGCAGCAGGTCGAGCAGATCCGCCCGGTGGATCGTCGCGTACGGCGCACCGTAGCGCGCCAGCGCCGTGTCGCCCAGTCGCAGCACCCCGAGCGTGCTGCCGGAGCCGGCATGGCGCACCTGCAAGTGCGACGGAAACGCCGCCACCGAGGCCAGCCGATCGGCCAGTCCCCATGCGTGCAGCACCCGCGTCACGTTGGGCCCGATCTGGATGCCCGCGCCGACCTCGGAAAACCGCGCGGCGCGCTCGAACAGCCGCACCTGCGCCCCGGCGCGCGCACACGCCAGCGCCGCGGCCATGCCGCCGATTCCGCCACCGGCAATCAGCACCTGTTTCGTCATCCGGCTGATTGTGCCGCCTACCCGCGCCGGGTGGCTGTCGCCGCGGCCCGGTGCGCCGCCGCGCGGCGGCCACGCCCCGACCCGCCCAGCAGATCAGAACGCGTAGTTCAGCTGCGCGGTAAGGATCGCGGTGTGGCTCTTGTAGTGCCCGTTGAGCAGTCCGCTGGCGCCGATGACCAGCGGGTTGCGCGTCGGGTCGCTGTCGATGGTGGCCCTCTTGACGAACACGTAGGCGGCGCCGAAATCGAGCGTCATTTTCGGGCTGGACTTGTACTGGACCCCGGCTGTCAGCCAGGTGCGGTCGGCATCGGGCAACCGGGCGGTACGAAAGGCGGTCTGCACCGGCGACTGGTCGAACGCCACGCCGCCCTTGAACACCAGGTTGTCGGCATAACGGTAATTGGCGCCGAAGGCAAGCTTCCAGGAATTCTTGAAGTTCTCGGGCGTGCTCTGCAACACGGTGCCGTTGGCACGCACGAATTTCAGCGTCTGGATGCTCGACCACTCGGTCCATTGCGCGTCGGCCATCAGGTCCCAGCGGTCGTTCACGGTGCCGAAATACGACAGGTTGACCACCGCTGGAATCTTGACATCTGCAGTGATGGCGGTGTCGAACAGCGACAGCGTGTTGACCGCCGCACCCAGGCCGTTGATCTGCGGTCCCAGCAACGGCGACAGCGCCGGGTTGCCGAAGCGCGCATTGCCCCGCAGATGGTATTTCACGGGCGAGCGGTACTGCGCCCCGATGCGGGTCTGGTTGTCGATGTCCCACAACAGGCCGGCGTTCCAGCCGCTCGCGTTGTCGGAGCCCTTGATGCGGGCATGCGTCTCCAGGTTCGGTGTGGCCGCCGCGATGGCTGCCAGTGTGGCCGGCCCGGCGCCCCCCAGCGCCGCGGCACTCAACAGCGCACCCGAGTAATTGACCTGGTTGGTGAACTCGGCCGACATATGTTGCAGGTTCAATCCGAAGCCCAGCGCGAGGCTGTCGGTCGCCTTGTACGACACGCCAGGGTTGAGGTTGATGGTCTTGATGCC
>JANMYG010000861.1:0-4873 GCA_031381865.1 Betaproteobacteria bacterium
GGCCCGATGGCGCGCGGCGTATTCACCGCCGCCGACGTGCGCGGCACGCTGGCCGACCTGTGCCGCGGCGTCGCCACCGGGCGTTCCGATGCCACGCAGCGCACCGTGTTCAAGTCGGTCGGCACCGCGCTGGAGGACCTGGCCGCCGCCGTGCTGGTGTACGAATCGGCGGACTAGAATTGGTGCCGCAATCGTGGCCGGACCACAGGAAGGCAATCATGCCGGGACCGATCTTGAACCGTTGTGTACTGGCGGGGGCCATGGCGGCCATGCTGTCCGGCGGTGGCGCGGTCGCTGCCGGCGCCGACATGGGAACACTTGCGCTGTGCAGCAAATGTGTGAACCCCAGCATATTTTCCAAATCCGGCATCGGGACGGCGAATGCCGTGGCGCAGGCGCGCATCACGCGCGCCGAGATCGAAGGCTGGTGTGCCAACTGGCAGCCGGGCGACAGGAACTGCGTTAAACAACAGCTTGCCAGCGAGGACCTGAAGAAGGTCTACCGGGCCACGGCGAATTGCACCGCCGGGCGCATCACACCGATCGACGGCAACAGCTACACCCTGGCCGGGGTGTGGGACAACAGCGACCCGATTGGCGCCGGCCGCAGCAGGTGGCGCGACGCGGCGGGCAGGATCGTGCCACGCGACAACGCCAGTGGCGGGCTGGGCATTGCGCAGCAATGGGAGGAACTGTGCCCGGCATCGGCCAAGGGCGCCCGGGCCGCAGCGGCGCCCGCCGAGGCGCCCGTCGCGGGCGCCAAGACTGCGGCTGCCGCGCCCAGGTCGGCGCAGGCCCTGCCGGTGGACGAATTTGCCGTGGGTCAGGTCGTGCTGGCCAAATTCGGCAGTGACTGGGTGCGCGCACGCATCACTGGCGTGCGGCATCTGAACGGGCCCAAGGGTCCGGAAACCGCCTACGACGTGCGGCTGGAGAACGGCCAACGCGGCATCGTGCCGGCACGCATGCTGCGCGCGCGTTAAGCTGGCCGGGCCGCGCCAGGTTGCGGCCGTGCTGCAGGTCGATATTCCCCGACACCACCGGAGCCCCACCATGCGCAAGACGATCGGACGCGTTGCCACCGTGCTGCTGTTGCTGCTGGTCGTGGCCGCGGCAGCGGCCTACCTGGTCGTGCGCTCGGCCGGCCATGCCCAGGTGAACGGCAACCTGCGGCTGGCGGGCCTCGCTGCGCCGGTGACGGTCCTGCGCGACGAACTCGGGGTGCCGTACATCTTTGCGGCCAATACGCCGGACCTGATCCGGGTCCAGGGCTTCGTCACCACGCAGCACCGGCTGCTGCAGATGGAGCTGTTTCGCGCCACCTGGCGCGGTGAACTGGCCGCGACCTTCGGCCCCGACGCGCTGCCCAGCGACATCCGGATGCGGGTGCTGGGCATCGCGCGCAACGGCGAGCGCCACGCGACCCGGCTGGCCCCCGCGTCACGCGCCTTGTTCCAGCACTACGTGGACGGCATCAACGCGTACATCCGCGACTATGCGTCGGACCACCCGATCGAGCTCAAGGCCGCCGGACTGGTGCCCAGGCTGTGGAGCGTGGCCGACCTGGTGACGCTGTTCCACTATGTGCACTACACCCACTCGACCAATTTCAAGGCCGAGGTGGTGGCGCAAAGGCTGATCGACAAACTCGGCTTCGAGCGCGCGCGCGAGATCTTTCCGCTCACCGCCAACCCCGACTGGGCGACACCCGCCGCGCTCGCCGCGCCGCCGGGCCCGGCGCGCACCGACTGGGCCCGGCTGGACCTGCGCTGGGCCGACCTGGCGGTGGCGCCGGACGACCTCAACCACCAGGGGCTGGGTTCGAACAACTGGGCCGTGGGGCCGTCGCGCTCGGCCTCGGGCAAGGCGATGGTGTCCAACGATCCGCACCTGGACAACCGCATCCTGCCCGGCACCTGGCATCCGGTCGGGTTGTTCGCGCCCGGCATCCAGGCCGTGGGCGCGGCGCTGCCGGGGGTGCCCGGGATCCTGGTCGGGCGCACCCAGCACGTGGCCTTCGGCGTCACCAATGCCTATGGCGACGTGCAGGACCTGTATGTGGAAACCGCCGATCCGGCCGACCCGACGCATTACCTGGACGGTGGCCGCAGTGTGCCGTTCGAGGTGGTGACCGAAAACATCCGGATCAAGGACAAGGCGGCGCCGGGCGGCGTGCGCGAGCATGTGCTCAAGGTGCGTTACACCAAACGCGGCCCGGTGGTCAGCGAGCATGCGGGCCTGGGGCCGGGCGGCGACAAGCTGCTGGCGCTGCGTTCCACCGACGCCGAGGTGCTGGCGCCGGTGATCGGCATCGAAGGCCTGCTGAGCGCACCCGACGTGGCCGCGTTCGACCGCGAAGTGCAGAAGATCGACCTGATGATGTTCAACTTCGTGTTCGCCGACGACAAGGGGTCGATCGCGCACCGGGCCAGCGGCGCGGTGCCGATCCGCGCCGGCGCGGACGGGGGTTTTCCGCGCCTGGTGCCCAAGGACGGCAGCGACGACTGGACCGGCTTCATACCGAAGGACCGCATGCCGGGCATGGTCGATCCGCCGCGCGCCTGGGTCGGCACCGCCAACCACGACACCCGGCCCGAGGCCTACCCCTGGTACTACACCAACTACGTGGCGCCGAACTACCGCTACGCCCGTATCGGCCAGGTGCTGGGTGCGGCGCGGCAGATGAAGGTCGACGACCACTGGAAACTGATGCGCGACGACCGCAACCTGCAAAGCGACGTGTTGCGCGGCGCCATCGTTGCCGCCCTCAGGGACGACCCGGCGCAGCGCGACCTGGCTACGCTGCTCGAAAAATGGGACGGTGTGGACCGCGCGGAGCAGGCCGCACCACTGGTCTACCAGGCCCTGTACCGCGAGATCGCGCGCGCCACCTTCAGCGACGAACTCGGTGACGAGGTGGTCAACGACATGTTGTCGACATGGTATTTCTGGCAGCAACGCTTCGACGCGCTGGTCGCCACGCCCGACTCCGCGTGGTTCGACGACGTGCGCACGACCGGCAAACGCGAAACGCTGGCCGACGTGGTCCGTACCGCCGCGCCGCGCGCGCGCGCGCAGATCGAGTCCGCGCAGGGCAAGGACCCCGGCGCGTGGGCCTGGGGCAAGGCGCACACGTTGCGCTTCGTGAGCCCGTTGCGGCGCAGCGGCGCCGGCCAGGAACTGGTGGGCGGCTTCACGCTGCAGCGTTCGGGCAGCGGCGAGACACTGAACCGCGGCGTCTACGATTTCCAGAAACCCTTCGACGTCAACTTCTTCGCCTCGATGCAACTGGTGGTGGATTTCGGCGACCCCGACAAGATCGAGGCCGTGCTGGCCGGCGGCGTCAGCGAGCGCCACCTGCAGCCGCACCAGAACGACCAGGCCAGGCTGTGGGCCGCCGGCGAGCGCCGCCCGTGGTGGTTCGACCCGGCCAAGGTGCAAGCCAACGCCAAGTCACGCGTGGTCTTCTCGCCCTGAGTCGCGCGTGTTTTGCGTCCACGCGGCGCCGGAGCAGAGGCGCGCACGCCGGCGGCGTCCGGCAACACGGGCCGTAGCGCCCTGGCTCTTGGCGCTGCCGGCCCAGTCGTGCGCGGCGAGTGCATCGATCACCACCTGCTGCGCCGCCGTGACCGGGCGCTTCGACAGGTTCCCTTCGACAGGCTCCCTTCGACAGGCTCCCTTCGACAGGCTCCCTTCGACAGGCTCCCTTCGACAGGCTCAGGGCGAACGGACATTCATTTGTCATCGATTTGGAAATGACCGACGGGAAATACCAATGGTTGAAATCGCGCAGCCGCCGCAGTACAAAGGCACGCTGGCATCCGAGCCGCGACTGTAAGAAAACCGGACCTGCCGCGACTTCATTTCAGGTTCGACAACCGGCACCATCGTTGAAGGGGTTCACCATGTTACGCAGACAGATCATCACCCGCTGGGCGGCCCTGGGCCTGTTGCCACTGGGCGCCGGCACCGCCCTTGCCAAGGACGCGCCGGTCTACACCGGGCTCTTCAACCAGGTCGCGGTCGGTGGTTACGACCCGGTGGCTTATTTCACCGAACACAAGCCGGTGAAGGGCGATGCGCGTTTCACCCTCAAGCACGAAGGTGCCGAGTGGCGCTTCGCGTCGGCCGAAAACCGCGACCGCTTCATGCAGGCGCCAGGGCGATATGCTCCGCAATACGGTGGTTATTGCGCCTGGGCGGTGTCCGAGGGCCGCACCGCGTCGGCAGATCCCCTGCTCTGGAAGATCGTCAACGACAAGTTGTACCTGAACTTCGACGCCGAGGTGCAGAAGAAATGGGAGATGAACATTCCCGACCACATCCGCAAGGCGGACCAGAACTGGCCACTGGTACTTGGCAAATGAGGGGAACACCATGCACACCACGCGCTTTCGCAACGGCCTGCTGACCGTCCTGACGGTCTATATCGCCTTTGTCTTCGTCCAGTCGCTGTTCTTCAAGTTCTCGAACTCGCCCGAGACCCAGTACATCTTCGGCACGCTCGATGCGTGGGGCGCCAGCCTGGGTTTCCCGGGCCTGTTCGCACCCAGCGGCATCTTCAGCCAGTACGTGGTCGGCAGCATGGAACTGGTGGCGTCGGCACTGTTGCTGGCCGGGCTGCTGCTGCGCAAGCCCTGGGTGCATGCGCTGGGCGCGCTGATGGCGTTGGGTGTGATCAGCGGCGCGCTGTTCTTTCACCTGTTCACGCCGCTCGGTGTGCAGGTGCGCAACACCGACGGCAGCCTCGACGGTGGCGAACTGTTCGCGCTGGCGTGCGGCGTGTGGCTGGCCGCGGCCGGCATCCTGGCGCTGCGCCGCGTGGATGTGCTGGCCTCGCTCGGGCGCCTGCGCGCCGGTGTCGCGGCATGAG
>JANMYG010000862.1:0-4171 GCA_031381865.1 Betaproteobacteria bacterium
GGTTATGTGGTGTTCCTGCGTTACTTCGTGCCGCGCATGCGCGACCTGGCCAAGAGCAGCTCCGAAGTGCGCTCGCGCGTGGTGGCCAGGGTGGTGGACACCTACACCAACATCCTCACGGTGAAGCTGTTTGCGCGGCCCAGCGACGAGGACCGCTACGTGCAGGACGTGATCGACTCGCACAAGGGCGCGATGGCGCGCCACATGCGGCTGGTGACGCAGTTCATCTGGATTCTCTGGATGCTCAACGCGCTGCTGCTGGTGGCGACGGCCGCGGTCGGCCTGACCCTGTGGCAGGCGCATGCGCTGGAGGTGGGTGTGTTCGCGATGGCCCTGCCGCTGGCCTGGCAGATCACCAGCGCCGCCGGTTGGGTGTCGTGGGAGGTGGCCGGCATCTTCGAGAACATCGGCGTGGTCCAGGAGGGCATGGAAACGATCGCCGTGCCGCACCGCATGATCGACCGCGGCGACGCGCAGCCGCTGCGCGTCACGCGCGGCGAGATCCGGTTCGAACATCTGAGTTTTGCCTACGATGCGCAGCGCCCGGTGCTCAAGGACATCGACCTCGTGATCCGGCCCGGGGAGCGCGTCGGCCTGGTGGGGCGATCGGGCGCGGGCAAGTCGACGCTGGTCAACCTGCTGTTGCGCTTTTTCGACGCCGGCAGCGGCCGCATCCTGATCGATGGGCAGGACCTGGCGCACGCCACGCAAGAGAGCGTGCGGTCCCAGATCGGCATGGTGACGCAGGACACCTCGCTGCTGCACCGATCGATCGCCGCCAACATCCGCTACGGAAAACCGCAGGCGACCATGGACGAAGTGGTGCGCGCCGCGCGCAAGGCGCAGGCCTACGATTTCGTGCTGGGACTGCGCGACTGGAAGGGCCGCGAAGGCTTCGATGCGCAGGTCGGTGAACGCGGCGTCAAGCTCTCGGGCGGACAGCGCCAGCGCATCGCGATCGCGCGTGTGGTGCTGAAAGACGCGCCGATCCTGGTGCTCGACGAAGCCACTTCGGCGCTCGACAGCGAGGTCGAGCAGGCGATCCAGGAACAGTTGCTCGGGTTGATGGATGGCAAGACCGTGATCGCGATCGCGCACCGGCTGTCGACCATCGCGCGGCTGGACCGGCTGATCGTGCTCGACGAAGGGCGGATCGTGGAAGCCGGCTCACACGACGAACTGCTGGCCCTGGGCGGGCATTACAGCGACCTGTGGAGCCACCAGTCGGGCGGATTCCTGCCGACCCGGTTGCCCAAACGTGGCATCGGCGCAGCTGCGCTGGAACTGGAAAACCGTTGAACGGTACCGCAGGCGCGGACCACACCCGCGCTGATCGCGGGCGCAGTCACTGGCGCATCACGCACTGACCGGCCTTGCCGCGGCGGAACTGGCACCTGGGGAAGCCTGAAACCGCCGGGCCACCGGCGGTGGGCTGTTTACTCCTTGCGGAAATCGTCGTGGCAGGCCTTGCAGGTGCCGCCAACAGCTCCCACCGCCGATTTGAGCGCATCCATGTTGCCGGACTTGACTGCCACGTTCAGCTTGATGGCCTCGACATTCAACTTTTCCCCCACCGCCTTGAACTTGGCGGTATCGGTCCAGATCTCGGGTTTAGCCCGGGTTTCACCCTTGTCCGAGCCCACGACGAATCCCGCCAAGGGCAACCTGGTCACGGTCTCCAGAATCGCGGCGTTTTCAGCAGCCACGGCAGCATCGAAAGGTATGCGGCCACCGGCCATCGCGGCGATTCGCCCGAAATGCGCGTTCTGAAGCGTCATGACCGACTTGCGGTACTTGATCGCATCTTCGGGCTTGGCGAACTGGGCGTGGGCCGGCGCTGCCAGTGTGACTGCAGCTGCCGCGAGGACGATGGACGCAAAGGATTTCATGGATGTTCCTGCTCGGGTTGAAGGGTAGATACCGAGCGGTAGAGCACGCCCGGTTTGAAAAAGTTCGAACTCCGCGCAAACCCTAGGGAAAATACCTATGCGTCGTACGTCGTACGTCGTACGTCGTGCGTCATGCGCCGCGCATCGTGCGCCGAGCGACAGCCGCGCCGCGTGCGAGCCGGCTCACTGCTGTGCGAGCAGCCGCAACCGCGCATCCTCTGGCCGGTCGGTCGACAACGTGCGCCAATACTTGCGCGCCTCGTCCCTGAGTTCCATCTGGTCGAGCCAGGCCGCGTAGGCGACCCGTGCAGACACCGGCGCCGCGGCCTCGGTCCGCAGGGCGGCGGCCAGCGCGCGCAACTCGGCGCTGGCGATGCTGAATACACCGACGTTGGAGTACTTGCGTCCATCGGGAAGCCGGGTCGAGACCTCCCACTGGTACGACGCACCATCGCCGAGCTGCACGCCGGGCGGCAACACGAGCGACGAGCCCTCGACGGTCGCCTCGTGCAACGAGCGGCCGGTGTCGTCGGAAATGCCGAATTGGTATTTCAGCCCGGGTTGCAACTCCTGCCAGCGGAACTCGGGCGGACTCTCGAGCACGCGCGTACCGCTGAGGGTGAGCAGGCGGATGCGCGCACCGGGCAGCAGGCTGCGCAGCACGATCGCGCCCTGCGCCATGCCCACCGGCTTGATGCGGATGCCCTTGCCAACCGATGGGCTGCGCTTGTCCGGCCGCGGCCCGGACAGCAACTCGGGCTCGGCTGGCCTGAACACTATCGATGCGGGCCCCTTGAACACATACTCGTCACCGCTGTCCAGGTACATGACGACCAGCGTCGCGCCGGCCTGCAGTTGCACCTGGGCGCCGGCTTCGAGTTCGGCCAGGATGGTGGCGTCCCGCGTCCTGCCGGCGTCGGTGAGCGTTGCCTTGCCCTGCAGGTCGATCACCATCGCGGCGGCTGCGGCATGTGCCGCAACCGGCAACACGCCCAGCACCAGCAGCGCCAGCAAAAACACGTGCGCGACCAGCCTGGCGAGCCCGTTGACCCGTGTTTTCATGGCGTTGTTGCTCCTTGGACTATGCGCTAGACTTTGAGCCATGATACGCGCCGGCGGTGCCATTCTCACCGTGCTGCTGGCCGCGGCGCTGCACTGGGTGCCCTGGTTGCAGCCGCTCGAATTGCTGCTCGTCGATGCCCAGTTCAGGATCTTGCGCAGCCATGCGTTGCGCCCGGTGGCCAACGATGTGGTCGTGGTCGGTTTCGACGAGGCAAGCACCCGTGTGTTGCGTGAACCACTCACGCTCTGGCACCCGCATTTCGGAAAATTCCTGGAGGCCGCAGCCGGCGCCGGCGCAGCCGCCATCGGCATGGACGTGGTCCTGCCCGACCGCAGCTTCGAGCCGATCGTGCCGGGTTACGACCGCAAGCTGCTGACCGGCATCCTGATTGCGCGGCGCAGCACACCGGTGGTGCTGGCGCTCACCGTCGACCCCTCGGGCACGACGCGCCCGCTGCTGCCGGCCTTTGCCGCGGCCGCGGGCAGCGACGGTACCGGCTACGCGTTGCTGCCGGTCGATTCCGACGGCTCGGTGCGCCGCTTCGACGAGCATATCGAATGGGACGGCCGCGCCGTGCCCACGCTGGTCGGCCAGATGGCGCGCCGCCTCGGACGCACAGTCGGTTCCGGCCTGATCGACTTTGCATCGGGCCCGCCATTCCAGTTCATTCCGCTGCAGACCGTGCTGGCGTGGCACGAGGCCGGCGATGCGGCCCAGCTAGCGCGCGCATTCAAGGGACGCCCGGTGCTGCTCGGCAGTGTCCTCAAATACGAAGACCGCCTCGCCGCGCCGGTCAACCTGCTGGCATGGGACCCGGACGCCAGCAACCTGCCGGGGGTCGTGCTGCACGCCCAGGCGCTGCGCAACCTGCTCAACGACGGACTGGTCCAGCCGGCGCCCGCATGGCTGCCCTTTGCCTTGGCGCTGGCGGCTGCGTTGTTGTGGTTTTGGGCACCACACACCGCGCTCGCCCTGCTGATGCTGCTGGCCGTGTGGATCACCTGTCTTGCCGGGTCGACACTGGCCCTGTACCGCGGGCTGCAGTTGCCAGTGGCCGGTGTGATGCTGGTCGCCACGGCGGCGCTGTCCGGGCGGCAGCTGCTGGAGGCAGCGCTGGGGCTGCGGGAACGGCGCCGGCTGCGGCGCGCATTCGGCGGCTACGTCAGCCCGGACGTGATGCACGAAATCCTGGCCGGCACGCTGACCCCGGCGCTCGGGG
>JANMYG010000020.1:0-2087 GCA_031381865.1 Betaproteobacteria bacterium
GGCGCGGTGGCCAAGGGTGGCACCACCAACCTGCAGGCGGTGTACGAATACGCCGAACGCGTGGCGGCCAATGGTTTCGTCTACATGGACACACCGGGTTACGACCCGGTCAGCGCCACCGGGCAGGTGGCGGGGGGCGCCAACATGATCTGTTTCACCACCGGGCGCGGGTCCGCCTATGGTTGTGCGCCCTCGCCCTCGCTCAAGCTCGCCACCAATACCCGGTTGTGGCAGCGCCAGGAAGAAGACATGGACATCAACTGCGGCGAGATCGTCGACGGCACGGCGTCGATCGCCCAGATGGGTGAACGCATCTTCGCACTGGTGCTGGCGACCGCGTCGGGCAGCCAAAGCAAGAGCGAAAAACACGGCTACGGCCAGAATGAATTCGTGCCGTGGCAACTCGGCGCCGTGATGTAGGAGCCACGGCGCAATGCACAAGACACTGCAGGCCGCGCCGCTGCAAGACCTGGTGGCGGGCATCCTGCGCGGCTGCGGCAGCAGCGCGCAGGAGGCACAAGCCGTGGCGGCCAACCTGGTGCTGGCCAACCTGAGCGGCCACGACTCCCACGGCGTGGGCATGGTGCCACGTTATGTGGACGCGGTGCTCGAAGGCGGGCTGCAACCCAACGCCGCGGTCAAGCTCAACCTCGACATCGGCAGCATGCTGGCGCTCGATGGGCAACGCGGTTACGGCCAGGTGGTCGGTGAACAGGCCATGGGGCTGGCGATCGAACGGGCCCGGCAACATGGCAGCTGCATCATGACGCTGGGCCATGCGCACCACCTCGGCCGGATCGGGCAGTTCGCCGAAATGGCGGTGGCGCAGGGGCTGGTGGCGCTGCATTTCGTCAACGTGTTGTCGCGCCCGATCGTGGCGCCCTGGGGCGGCGCGGACGGCCGCTTCGGCACCAATCCGTGCTGCATCGGCATACCGCTGGCGGGCCGTGAGCCGTTCGTGCTGGACTTCGCCACCAGCCGCGTGGCCCAGGGCAAGATGCGCGTCGCCTACAACCAGGGCCGGCAGGTCGAACCGGGAACCCTGATCGACGAACACGGCCGCCCCACCACCGACCCGGGTGTGGTGGTGGTGCCGCAGGCCAATGGCCTGCTGGGCGCGCTGCTGACTTTTGGCGAGTACAAGGGTTACGGCATGGCGGTGGCCTGCGAATTGCTGGGCGGCGCGTTGAGCGGCGGGGGTACCTGGCACCAGCCCACCGACACGGGCGCGCGCGCGGTGCAGAACGGCATGCTGACGATCCTGATCGACCCGACGCGCCTGGGCACCCGTGCCGCGTTCGACCGCGACGCGCTGGCCTTCGTAGACTGGCTGCGCAGCGGCCCGGTGGCGGAAGGCTCGGACGGCGTGTTGCTCGCCGGCGACCCGGAGCGCGCAGCGCGCGCGCGCCAGCGCGTCGACGGCATCGGCATCGACGCCCAGACCTGGCAGGAACTCGTGGCGGCCGGGCGCAAGGTCGGTGTTGCCGTGCCGGACTGAGCCTGTTTCCAGCCGGACCCCCCTTCCACCCCCATAGCCTGCCGATGTTCCATAACGCGCCACCGATCCAGGACCAGGTCGCACTCGTCACCGGCGCCAACGCCGGCATGGGCCTGACCACCACGCGCGCGTTGCTCGACGCGGGTTACCGTGTGGCGGCCACCGACCTGCGCACCGAGCAGGTGGCCAGCGCGCTTGGCGCGGCCGGCGACCGGCTGGCATGTTTCACGATGGATGTGGGCGACCTGGCGCAGGTGCACGCGGTGTGCACGCAGGTCGAGCAGCGGTTCGGGCGCATCGACGTGTGTGTCAACAACGCCGGCTTCCTCCAGTACGCCAACTGCGAGCAGACCACGCCGGAGCTCTGGCACAAGACGCTGCGCACCAACCTCGATGGCGTCTTCTATGTGAGCCAGCGCGTCGCGCCGGGCATGAAGGCACGCGGCTTCGGCCGCATCGTCAATGTGTCCTCGTTTGGGGCCAAGACCGGCGGCCTGTCGCCGCTGCCGGCCTACGCAGCCAGCAAGGGCGGCGTGATCTCGCTAACCTTCAGCTTCGCGCGCGAGTACGCGCCCTTCGGCGTGACCTG
>JANMYG010000052.1:0-4361 GCA_031381865.1 Betaproteobacteria bacterium
CCCGTTGAAGACTCCGGTTTGCCCGGTGACCTGGATCGTCCCGCTGCCGGCGTTGACGTCGGAGCTGTAGACGTAGGCGGTCTGTGAAGCCAGTGTCACATTGCCGCCGCCCGAATTGATGGCGCCGCTGTATTGCATTACGCCGTTGGTAAGCAGGTCGACCGCCCCGCCGGTGCTGGTGATGCCGCCGACCCCCAGGATCGACTCGGCGCGCAAGGTGACCGCACCGGCGTTGGTGGTGATGCCCGCGTGGTTGAAGATCGACCCGGCGTCGAACAATGCGCCGCCGGCCGTCATGGTGATGCCGGCGCCGGCAGTGGTCAGGGCAATCTCGTCCTTGATGAAGATATCGCGCGCTGCCTGCAAGATGACATTGCCGGCCACCGCAGCCAGAGTGGTCGGTGACACTGTGACCACGTTGTCGATGAAATCGGCGAACTCGTCCACCACGGTCAGCAGGATGCCGCTGGTCAAAGACACAATCAGGTCCAGCGGGTCGAGCAGCAGGCTGCCGCTGGCCCCGGCGGGCGCGCCCAGATTGGCGGACCCGGCGAACTCCAGGTTGGTCTTGCCCGACACCTCGGCAAAACCGCCGTTGCCGCCGTGCACGCCACCCTGTGCCGACAGGTCGCCGTAATAACGCGTGTTTTCGTCGGCCCAGACGATCACCCGCCCGCCGTCGCCTTGGTCGGTGGCGTCGGCCTTGAGTTGCGCGCCCTGCGCCACATAGACGCGACTGGCGTTCTGTACGTCGGGGTTCTTGCCCTGCAGGTCCCCCCCCACGAGGATCTGGCCGCCGCCGCTGCTGCCGGAGGCATCGATGCGGGCGCCGGACTCGACCGCAACGCGCTCGCCCAGCACGCGGATGTCGCCGCCCGCGCCGGCCGAGCCGGTGGCCGAAATGTCGCCCGAGACGCGGGTGGTGCCGTGTGCGCTCTGCAGCACGATGCTGCCGCCGGTGATGCCGTCGGCCCGGGTGATGCTGTCGGGTGTGAGTGTCAGGTCGCTGCTGCCGGCCAGCACGATGCTGCCGTCACCGTCGCGCACCAGGCGGCCAGCCCGGATTTCGCCGCCCTGGCGCAACGAGCCCGCAAAAGCGCGCACGGCCCCGTTCTCGGCCAGCAGTTTGCCCAGGTTCAGCACCGAGTCGGTCGGGGCCTGGATCTGGAATGTGACGCCTTCGAGATCCATGCTGGCGATTTCGAGCTTGCGCCCGGCAGCCAGCAGGATCTGCCCGTCGGGCGCCTGGATGATGCCGGTGTTTTCGATGTCGGGCGCGATCAATGCAATACGCCCACCCGGGGCGACGGTGATGAGGCCGTCGTTATGGATACGGCCAGCCGCGGAACCCGCAAAGAAACGCAGTTTGCCGCTAAGAAAGTCCTTGTCGGAGATGTCGAGCGTGGATGCGATGAAGCTGTTGGTGTCGATGCGCGCGGAGCCACCAATCACGATGCCATGCGGGTTGATCAGGAACACCTGGCCGTTGGCCTTGAGTTGCCCCAACAGTTGCGACATGTCCGGGCCGGTCACGCGGTTGAGCACCGCGCTGGCCGCCGAGGGCTGTACGAACTGGGTACTCTCACCGGCCCCGATGGAAAACTGCCGCCAGTTGATGATGGCGCCGTTGGACGCCTTGATCAGCTGCGAGCCGGCGGACGGCTGCGCCACCGAGACCTGGCCGTTGACGATGGTCGCGCCTTGCGGCAACGCCCAGGCCGACAAACCCAGGGTGGCGTGGACCGCCAGGACAACCGCCCGCAGCTGGGGCAATTTGACGTTTAGTGACCGCGGCATGCTTGGACCTCCGTCAGGGCAAACTCTTCGTCTTGCAACACTTCGGTCGAACGCCCGGCCGTTTGACTACGGCGACTCTTGCGTCCACCCCCGTTCCATCCACTTCGGCCCTGCCCGTCGAGCCTAGCGCAATTCTAGGCGCTGCAAAAGCGGGTGTTAACCCTTTATTTGCTGCGGCCGTCGGGGCTGGTTGCGGTTGTCGTGCAAACCACACAATGGCGTGGGGCGCCGGCCTTGCCAAGCCGGATAATCGCCACCCATGAACCCCTTGCTCGGCCGTCTGCACCCCTACCCTTTCGAGCGGCTGCGCGTGTTGTTGGCCGGCACCACGGGCAATCCGGCCCTGCGTCCGATCAGCCTGGGCATGGGCGAGCCCAAACACCCGACCCCGCCATTCATTGCCCAGGCCCTGTGTGATGCGGTCCACCGTGTACCCAGCGGTCTGGCCAGTTATCCGGCGACAGCGGGCGAGCCGGCGTTGCGCAGCGCGTTCACGGCCTGGCTGCGGCGGCGTTATGCCCTGAAGCTCGACGCTGCCACCCAGGTGTTGCCGGTGAACGGCTCGCGCGAGGCCTTGTTCGCGCTGGCGCAAGCCATCGTCGACCCGCGCGCGGCCACGGGGAAGATGGGTGCGGGCGAACTGCCACTGGTGATCTGCCCCAACCCGTTCTACCAAATATACGAAGGCGCGGCGCTGCTGGCCGGCGCCGAGCCTTATTTCGTCGCCGCCGACCCGGCGCGCAATTTCGCGCAGGACTGGGACGGCGTGCCCGACGCGGTCTGGTCGCGCACCCAGTTGCTGTTCGTGTGTTCGCCCGGCAACCCGACCGGCGCCGTGATGCCGCTGCCGGAATGGGCAAAGCTGTTTGCGCTGAGTGACCGCTTCGGATTCGTGATTGCTTCGGACGAGTGTTACAGCGAGATCTATTTCCGCGACGAGCCGCCGCTGGGCGGGCTCGAGGCGGCACACCGGCTGGGACGCACCGGCTTTCGCAACCTGATCGCGTTCACCAGTCTGTCCAAGCGCAGCAACGTGCCAGGCATGCGCAGCGGTTTCGTGGCCGGCGACGCTGCATTGATCCAGCAGTTCCTGCTCTACCGCACCTACCACGGCAGCGCCATGAGCCCGGTGGTGCAGGCCGCGAGCATCGCAGCCTGGGCCGATGAAGAACACGTGGTGGCCAACCGGGCGATGTACCGCGACAAGTTCGCGCGGGTCACGCCGCTGCTGGCCGGGGTGATGGACGTGCGCCTGCCGGACGCGGGCTTCTATCTCTGGGCCGGCGTGCGCGGCAGCGACACCGAATTCGCGCGCGAGCTGTTCGCTCTTTACAATGTCACCGTACTGCCCGGCAGTTACCTGGCGCGCGACGCCCACGGCCACAACCCCGGCGCACAGCGGATACGCATGGCGCTGGTGGCCGAAACGGCCGAATGCGAAGAAGCCGCACGGCGCATCGTCCAGTTCGTACGCTCCAGATCCTGAAACCAGCGCATCCATTTCTGCCTCCATTTTTTCTACCCATATTTATGACCCAGCAACTTCAGCAAACCATCGACGCCGCCTGGGAAAACCGCAGCACCATGTCGCCCCGTTCCGCTCCCAAGGACGTCGTCGAAGCAGTCGAGCATGTGATCGCCGACCTCAACCGCGGGCGGCTGCGGGTGGCCACGCGCGAGGGCGTCGGCCAGTGGACCACCCACCAGTGGATCAAGAAGGCGGTGCTGCTGAGTTTCAGGCTCAAGGACAACGTGGTCGTGCGCGCCGGCGACCTCGGTTTCTTCGACAAGGTGCAGACCAAGTTCGCGCACCTGGACGAAGAGGCCATGCGCGCCACCGGCGTGCGCGTGGTGCCGCCGGCCGTGGCCCGGCGCGGCAGCTTCATCGGCAAAGGGGTGGTGCTGATGCCGTCCTACGTCAACATCGGCGCCTATGTGGATGAAGGCACGATGGTCGACACCTGGGCCACCGTGGGGTCGTGCGCGCAGATCGGCAAGAACGTGCACCTGAGCGGAGGCGTCGGCATCGGCGGCGTACTCGAGCCGATGCAGGCCGGACCGACCATCATCGAGGACAACTGCTTCGTCGGCGCGCGCTCCGAGGTGGTCGAAGGCGTGATCGTCGAAGAAAACTCCGTCATCTCGATGGGTGTGTACATCGGCCAGAGCACCAAGATCTACGACCGCGCCACCGGCACCGTCACTTATGGTCGCATCCCCGCCGGCTCGGTCGTGGTGTCGGGCAACCTGCCCAGCGCCGACGGCAAATACAGCCTGTATTGCGCCGTCATCGTCAAGCGGGTCGACGCCCAGACCCGCGCCAAGACCAGCTTGAACGAGCTGTTGCGCGACTAGCCTGCATTCAGTTGTAAGACCACGAGGGAACCACCATGGCAACAACGACCACACCGGGAACGATGGAGCGCATCCTGCGCCTGATGAGCGACAAGAAGGCGTCCGACGTCTACCTGTCGGCGCATTCGCCGGCGCTGATCAAGATCAACGGCCTGTGTATTCCCATCAACAACCAGGTGCTGCCGCCGGACGCGCCGCGTAACCTGCTG
>JANMYG010000073.1:0-9126 GCA_031381865.1 Betaproteobacteria bacterium
TGGCGGCAGCCGTGGCCCGGTCGCCGGCGGCGCCTTCGTGGAGCCCACGCTGTTCGTGGGTGCCACCAGCACCATGGCCATCGCCCGCGAAGAGGTCTTCGGCCCGGTGACGGCGGTGAGCGTGTTCGACACCGAAGACGAAGCGATCGCGATGGCCAACGACTCGGTCTACGGCCTGGCCGCGTCGGTATGGACGCGCGATCTCAAGAAGGCGCACCGTTGTGTCGGCGCGCTCGAAGCCGGCGTGGTGTGGGTCAACTGCTTTGGCGACGGCGACATGACGCAACCCTTCGGAGGCTACAAACAATCCGGCAACTCGCGCGACAAACACATGATGAGTTTGTTGTCGTACACCCAGAGCAAGTCGGCCTGGTTCAACCTGGCGTAGCGACCGCGACCAGAAACCGCGGAAACCGAAGCGCATGCAAGCGCCGTCCAGTGCCGGTTGCTGCTGGACGCTGCCCCCCAGGTACCGACTGCCGCGAACGCCAAGCGCCGGCAGTCGCGGAGCCTGTCGCAGCTTGCCTGCGTTTGCGCCGACGCTACCGATCCCGGTCGGGCGGCCCCTATGATGGGTCGCGCGCCGGCCGGACACCATGGGGCCGCGCCGGCCCGGTCCCCTGCCGCTCGCGATCGAAAGGAACTGAACTTGCCCCATCCCACACACCAGGTCACGCGCGAAGACATTGTTCGCGCCCACGCCAGGATATTCGACGAATTCGGACCCTTTCTGCGCCGCACGCCGGTGCTCCAGCTCGCCGGCAGCGCGCTCGGACTCGACTGCGCCGAGGTCTGGTTCAAGCTCGAGCAGTTGCAGGTGGGCGGCAGCTTCAAGGCGCGCGGCATGCTCAACCGCATGTTGTCGAATCCGATTCCACCCGCCGGCGTGATCATCGCGTCCGGCGGCAACGCCGGCATCGCCTGTGCCCAGGCGGCAAAAGCCCTGGGCGTGACCTGCGAGGTGTATGTGCCCGAGGTGTGTCCGCCGGCCAAGCGCGACAAGCTGGCTGCGCTGGGGGCCAGCGTCGTGGTCGGCGGGGCGTTTTATCCGCAGGCGTTGCAAGCCTGTGTCGCGCGCCAGCAAGACACCGGCGCGCTGGCGGTGCATGCCTACGACCAGCCCGAGGTCGTCGCCGGCGCCGGGACCATCGCGCTGGAGATCGAGAACCAGGCCGGCCTGCCGGACTCGGTACTGGTCAGTGTCGGTGGTGGTGGCCTGGTTGCCGGGCTGGCCGCCGGATTCGAATCGCGCTCCCGTGTGGTGGCGCTCGAGCCCGAGCTCGCGCCCACGCTGCATGCGGCGCGCCGGCAACGCCGACCGGTCGACGTGGACGTCGGTGGCATCGCCGCCGATTCGCTGGGCGCGCGCAGGATCGGCCAGATCGCCTGGAACGTGACCGAGCAGTGGGTCACACAGTCCCTGCTGCTGGGCGAGGCGTCGATCCGCGCGGCGCAGCTCTGGATGTGGCGCGAAATGAAACTCGCCGTCGAGCCTGCGGCGGCATTGCCCCTGGCGGCGTTGCAATGCGGCGCCTACGTTCCGCAACCCGACGAAAAAGTGTGCCTGATCGTCTGCGGCGCCAATTTCGACCCGGCCTCGCTGGCCCGTTGAACCGGTCGCGGTGCACGACACGATGCCACTGACATTCCTGTCATTGGCCCGCATGTGTGTGGTTGCGGCCCCGGTTCGGTTGCCGGACCGCAGCGCCGGCCGCGCGCCTGCTGGCAGGCCCTGCCGTATCATCGCCCCCGGGTCGCCGCATGTATCCCCAGCCGGCGGCCAAACCGGCAGACCTGATGGACATACTTGCCCGAAACAATGTCAACGTCAGTGCGGACAATGGCCCGGTGCTGCTTTATGCGCACGGCTTTGGCTGCAACCAGAACATGTGGGACCGCGTGACCCCTGCATTCGCATCCTCGCACCGGCAGGTGCTGCTGGACTACGTGGGCAGTGGCAAATCGCAGCTGGCGGCTTTCGACGCCGCGCGTTATTCCACCCTGGACGGTTACGCGCAGGACCTGATCGAGGTCTGCGACGCGCTGGACTTGCGCAGCGGGGTGACGTTCATCGGGCACTCGGTGAGCTGCAGCATCGGATTGCTGGCGTCGATCGCCCGGCCCGGACTGTTTGAACGCATGGTCCTGCTGGGACCCAACCCCTGCTTCCTGAACCATCCACCGGACTACACCGGCGGCTTCGAGCGCGCCGACCTCGAAGGCCTGCTGGAACTCATGGACCAGAACTACGTAGGCTGGGCAAGTTACCTGGCCCCGGTGATTGCGGCCGACGGGCAGGCGGGCCCGGTCGCCGGGGAGTTGTCCGACAGCTTCTGCTCGACCGATCCAACCATGGCCAAGGTGTTTGCGCGCACCACGTTTTTCGCCGACAACCGGGCCGATCTGCCCAAGGTCAGCCGCCCGTGCCTGATTCTTCAGCACCGCACCGATGCGCTGGCGCCGCTGGCGGTGGGCGCGTACATGCACGCCGACCTGCAGGGCAGCACGCTCAAGGTGCTGGACATCGCCGGGCACTGCGGCCACATGAGCCACCCGGCACTCGTGATCGCGGCCATCCGCAGATTTCTGAGCCCCGGGCGCGCCTGACGCGCCCTCCCGGGCGCCGCGCCTGTACCGATGGACCGTTTCGACGAGTTGCCCTGCCCGGTGCTGGTCACCGACGGGTCCGGTCAGATCCTGGCGGTGAATGCCCACCTGCTGGACCTGTTGGGCAGCACCAGGGACCAATGGCTGGGCCGTTCCATGGACGCCCTGTTCCCGCTGCCGAGCCGGATATTCCTGCAGACCCATGTCTGGCCGATGTTGTTTCGCGAAGGCCAGGTGCATGAGATCCGGCTGGAGATATTCGACCGGCAGCAGGCGCGTTTGCCGGTGCTGGCGAACTGCAGAAAATTCGAGCTGGATGGCGAGCAGCGTTTCTACTGGGTGCTGTTCGTCGCGTTCGAGCGCAGCCGCTTCGAAGCCGAACTGCTGGAGGCCCGCAACCGGGCGCAGACGACTGCGCAGGCGCTGGCAAAAAGCGAACAATTCGTCCGCGTGGTCACCGACGCGCTGCCCGGCATGATCGCCTACTGGAATCGCGACCTGCGCTGCGGCTTCGCCAACCAGCCCTACCTGCTCTCCTTTGGCAAGACCTGGGCCGAGATGTCCGGGGCCGCGATGCAGGACGTGCTGGACGAGCACATGTTCGCCGTGAGCCTGCCCTATATCCGGGGCGTGCTGGCCGGCAAGGCGCAGGAGTTCGAGCGCCAGTCGTCCGGGCCCGACGGCAGCGTGGCCCACTCACTCATCTCCTACGTTCCCGACACGGATGCGCACGGCGTGGTCAACGGCTTCTTCGCCACGCTGACCAACATCACCCGGCTCAAGGAGGCGGAGACCGCCATGCGCCTGGCGGCCAGTGTTTTCGAAATCGCCGGCGAAGGCATCCTGATCACGGACGCACAAGGCTTCATCCTGTCGGTCAATCCGGCGTTCACGCAGATCACCGGCTTTTCGGGCGCCGAAGTGGTGGGCAGGACGCCGCGCATCCTCAAGTCCGACCGCCACGCACCCGCCTTTCATGCGGCGTTGTGGCGCAGCATGGTCGATACGGGCCGCTGGGAGGGCGACATCTGGAACCAGCGCAAGGACGCGAGCCTGTTTCTCGCGCGACAGTCCATCTCTGCCATGCGCGACGACGCGGGCGAGGTGCTCCGCTATGTCGCGGTGTTCAACGACGTGACCGAGCGCTGGGGCAACGAGCAGCTGGTGCACCACCAGGCGATGCACGACACGTTGACCGGCTTGCCTAACCGCGCATTGCTCATGGAACGCCTGGGACAGCTGGTGGCGATTGCCACGCGCGAGACACGCGCCATCGCAGTGCTGTTTCTGGACCTGGACGGATTCAAGGCGGTCAACGACACGCTGGGCCACGCGGCCGGTGACGAGGTGCTGCGCGTGGTGGCGCAGCGCCTGCGGGCGCAACGGCGCCAGACCGACACGGTGGCGCGCCTGGGCGGCGACGAGTTCGTGGTGCTGCTGGACGACCCCGCCAGCCGCGAAATCGTGGAGCAGATCGCGGCCCACATGATTGAAATGATCCGCCAGCCGATCGATATCCTGGAGCAGCAGGCACATGTCGGGGCCTCGATCGGCGTGGCGCTGAACGTGGCGGCTGGCGTGGCGCCCAAGGACATGATCAAGAACGCGGATACGGCGATGTATGCCGCGAAAGCCGCCGGCAAGAACACGTTCCGGTTTGCCGGCGATTCGTAGGCCGGGTCCGACATCCGGCCGCACGGCCACCATGGAAGGCAAGCGCTTGAACAAGACCGGCAACCCGCGCCACGGCCCGGACCGCGGCGCCGCACTGGCGCAGTACCGCCGGCGCGCCGGCGTCTACGACCTGGAACTGGCCGGGTTCGAGCCGATCCGGCGCCAGGCGATCACACGGCTCGCGCTGCAGCGCGCCGAGGTCGTGCTCGACGTCGGTTGCGGCACCGGCCTGAGCCTGGCCTTGCTGCGCCAGGGCATCGGCGCCCGGGGCAAGGTGATCGGCATAGAACAGAGCCCGGAGATGATCGGCCAGGCGCAGCAACGCGTCACCCGCGGGCAATGGAAGAACGTCGGCCTGCTGTGTTCGCCGGTCGAAAGCGCCCGCATACCCTGCCGCGCCGATGCGGCGCTGTTCCACTTCACGCACGACATCCTGCTGCGGCCCGAGGCGATTGCCAACGTGGTGCGGCACCTCAAGCCCGGCGCGCGGGTGGTGGCCTGCGGGCTGAAGTGGGCTCCGGCCTGGGCCATGCCGGCCAACCTGCTGGTGCTGGCTGCGGCGCTGCGTTCCGTGACTTCGCTCGAAGGCCTGCGCCGGCCCTGGAGCGGGCTGGCCGATGCAATTGGACCGATGGAACTGACGACGTTATGGGCCGGCACCGTCTACATTGCCAGCGGCACGATCGCGCAAAATGCCTGACTGCAGCCCCGCGGGCGGGCCACGCCGGCGCGTCAGTTGAAGTCGATCGTCAGCAGCAATTCGCCGATTGGCGCCGGCCCGGGCGCCGGACGCGACTTGTAGACCGGGGCTTTGCACTTCCCCTTGTCCCACAAGGCCTTCGCCACCGGCGAGGCGACGGCAGCCACGACCGCATCGAAGACAAAGTAGTTGCGCGTGCGCGGCTCGTTTTCCATGACCGCCTTCAGCCCTTCGGCGATCACGCGCACCGAATCGTCGAAGTTGTACTGGTCGTCCGGCGCATGACCGCAATGGTGGGCCTCGAACAGCCAGTCGTGCACGATGTATGCCGGCGCGTAACCCCACGGCGACAGGCCCTGGACGCCCCACAGGGCCTGGGGAATCGACCCGCCGTCGGTGTACATGGGGCCGGGCTGGATCGGCTTGTTCCCGTTGCCCCGGACCAGCGTGAACGGCCGCTCCTTGTTCGGAAGAAACAGGAAGTAGTCGTTTTCGACCCAGCGCACATCGAGCGCACCGGTGAATTTGCCGACGGCGGTATCGCGGTACGGCTGGCTGGCGCAGCCAGACAACAGCAGTACCAGCACGAGAACGATGCGGCGCATACGGCACTCCATTCAGGTTGCGAAATGGCCCTATTGCAGACCAGTCCGGCAAAGGCGTCAAGGCCGGCCGATTGCCCGCGACGACCAAGGTGCGCCGTGCGCCGAAGCCACCTGCGGCCGCTCCGGTGCGCCAGTACGGCTCGATTGGTATCGGCCCGATCGAAGACCAGGCGCGACTCAGGTGCTCCAACCCGCGGCGTGCCGCGCCCTCGGCCGGCGCCACGCTGGCCGACTTGTTCCTGTCATTTGCCTTTGCGCCCGCTAACGGCGCTTGCTTTCGGTTGATCGGCGCGCGGCGTCGGCCTGCGGTACCGCCGAGAGAGCTTCCGAACGCGCACGTCGGTCCAATTGGACCCAGAATCGCGTCTGCAGGCCGCACAGACGACGCCAGCCAGGGAGGAATTGCCATGCACACCGTTCCCGATCCGAACCAGCCCCCGCCCGTTGCCACCGGGCCCGCCCTGGCCGACGACTGCGAGGCCCTGCACACGGCGGAGCGCACGGCGATCGACGCGCGGCGCCGGCAGGTGCTCGGTCCGGCTGGCGGATACCCGCAGGGGGAACTCGCGCTGCCGCGGGTCGGCCTGGCACTGTCGGGCGGCGGCGTGCGCAGCGCCACGTTCGCGCTCGGATTGATGCGTGGTCTGGCCCAGAACCGCGCCCCGGACGAACCCGACGCGCCGGCCAGGACACTGGCGTCCGAAGGGCTGCTGGGCCGGATCGACTACCTGTCGACGGTCTCGGGCGGAGGTTACGTGGGCGGCATGTACGGCCGCCTGGTCGCGACCTACGGGTTGCGGCACGCGCAGTCGCTGATGGCGCACAGCCGGTCGTCGGTGCTGGGGTGGCTGCGCCGCAATGGCCGCTACCTGACCCCGGCCGGTTCGCGCGACATCGGTATTGCCGTCGTGACCTACCTGCGCGCGTGGCTGGCGATCCACCTGGAGTTCATGTTCGCCTGTGTGCTGCTGGGCCTGCTCGTCATCGCGCCGCACCTGTGGCAACACAGTGTGCAGGTGCTCGACCCGCAAGGCTGGGAGCACTGGTACACACCCTGGTGGGCGCTTTCGCTGGCGTTCTGGGCGGCCACCGCGCCGGGGCTGATTGCCGGTTACTGGGCTGCCCGCGACACCGCGTATCCAGGCGCCAGCACCCGCGGGCCGGGCTGGGGTGACGCGGCATTCCAGGCGCTGGCGGCCACCGGCGCCTACCTGCTGCTGCGCGCGTTGCAGCCCGAAGGCGCGCTCGACCCGCGGCGCTACGGATTGAACTGGCCCGGCGCCGGCGCGCTGGCGCTGGGTTCGCTGGTCACGGGACAAGTGGCGGTGATGGTCTGGATGGCGCTGGACCGTTCTCCCCATGCGCTCAAGGTCGCGCGTTTGCGCAATTGGCTGACGCGGGCGTTGCGCTGGGCATTGCTGGCTGCGCTGGCACTGGCCGCAATCGGTGCGCTGGACCGGCTCAGCTGGTGGGTACTGGAGGAATTCCAGACCGGAAACCGCTGGTTGTGGGGTGGCGTCGGTGCCGGCGGTGTGGCACTGGTGGTGGTGCGCACGCTGATGCAGCCGCTGCAGCAGATGGCGGCGCACTCGGACACGCGCGCGCTCGACTGGCGGGGGCGCCTGCTCAACCTGGGCAGCCTGCTCGGCCTGCTGGCGCTGGTCACTACCTGGACGGTGCTGTTGCAATGGTTCGTCTTCGCGCCCGACACCTTCGATGCGCTGCGCAATGTGCCGGCGTGGCTGCGCGCCAGCGTGCTGGCGCTCGCCTTGTTGGCCTGGGAACTGCTGACGGCCGGCAACCCGCAAATGGCCAACACCTCCTCGTTGCACAGCTTCTACCGGGCCCGCCTCACGCGCGCCTACCTGGCGGTCGGCAACCGCGCGCGCGACCTGGCCGACGACGGTGGCAGCCGCACTGACGTGACACAGGTGGTGGACGGCGACGACACCAGCCTGCGCCAATACCGGCCCGAAACACAGGGCGGACCGATCCACCTGATCACCACCTGCCTGAACCAGACCCGCGACGACAAGAGCGGTCTGTACAACGCCGACCGCAAGGGCACGGCCGTCACGGCCAGCTGGCGCGGCGTCGAGGTCGGACCGCGCGAATTCATCGCGTTCAGGCCCGAGCACGACACCGGCACACTCGGGCGCTGGATTGCGGTGTCGGGCGCCGCCGCCTCGCCCGGGGCCGGCGCCCACACCTCGCGTGGGCTGGCGCTGCTGGTGTATTTCCTGGGCGTGCGGCTGGGCCACTGGATGCGCGCCCCGCACCAGCGGGTGCGCTTGCGCTGGCTCAGCGACCTGGCGTGGCGGCGCGTGCCCAAACCCATGATGCTGGCGAGCGAGGCCTCCGCCACCTTCTACGGCGTCGAGCGGCCCTGGTGGTACCTGTCGGACGGCGGCCATTTCGAGAACAGCGGGGTCTACGCGCTGCTCAAGCGCGAGCTCGAGTTCATCATCCTTTCGGACGCCGGTTGTGACGCGTTGTACGAATTCGCCGATCTGGAGAACCTGGTGCGCAAGGCGCGCATCGACTTCGGCGCCGAGATCGATTTCTACAGCCGCGAAGAAGCCGCGGGCCTGTTCAAGCAACATTGCAACGACCTGACGGTGTTGTCACCCGAGGACATGGCGAACAACCATTCATGCCGCGGCGTGCTGCTGGCGCGCATCCGCTACCGCGAGCGGCCCGGGCCATCCGGCGCCGACGGCGCTGCCGGCGCGCCGTGGCGGCCCGAAGGCACGCTGCTGGTCGTCAAGCCGAACCTGCACGACGCCCTGGACGTGGACCTGCTCGCGTACGCCCAGCGGCATGAGGAATTTCCGCACGAATCCACCGGCGACCAGTCGTTCGACGAGGCCCAGTGGGAAAGTTACCACCGCCTGGGCGAGGATTTTGGCCGTGCCATGCAGCCCGGCTGGCTGGCGCAACTGCCGGGCTGGCATACGCCGGCGCGCCACGCGATCAGGGTGGCGGCCCGCCTCGGGTCGGTCAAGACCGCCCCCGAGGCGCCACGGGCGGAGCCGCTGTGGAAACGCAACGGGCGGGCTGCGGCTATCGGGACCACGCTGGGCGTGGGCGCGTCCGGCACCTTGCTGCTGTCGTTGTGGCAGGTGCAGGAACAGTTGCAGCGCAACCGCACCGACGAGCAGACCGAAGCACGCCAGCTGTTCACCGAAGTCTCCAAGGGGCTGCAGTCGTTCAAGGGTTCGTGTCCGCAGATTCCCGAACATGTGGTCACCCAGGCCTCGCTGTTGCTGGACCTGCGCGGCAGCCCCACCATGCGGCCACTCGAGCAGGCCGGACTGGAACGCCTGGCCGACCGGATCGCCGACGAATGCGCGCGCGATGTGGAACCCAACCCGGACTGCCTGGCCGCCTACCAGCGCACCCAGGGCAGCCTGTGCGCGCTGGTGCGAAAGCCCGACACGGCGACCTCGGCGCTGAACTACTGGCACCCGGGCGCTTCGCGCCAGGAGCAGGCGCGCGACAGCCACAAGCTGCTGTACACGCTGGCCGGCCGCCTGCCGG
>JANMYG010000128.1:0-4767 GCA_031381865.1 Betaproteobacteria bacterium
GATCTGCACGGGCAGATCGGGACGGGGCGAAGAGTCGTTGCCTCTGGCAGCGACCCGTCCAGCGCAGTACTTGCGGCATCGGTTGTGCCCGATGCCGGGGAAGTGACAAGCGTGGGGGCTCCATGAGCGTGCGCTTCAAGATCGCGCTGACGATCTTCGTCACGGGGGCACTGACCGCACTAGGTGTGATCGCCACGGTGCTGTTCGCGTTCGAGCGCTTCGAACACGAAACCGCCTACCAGCGCTCCGACGCCTTCCTGGGCCGGGTGGTGGGCATGTACGACAACCTGTTCGAGTTGCACGAACGCCAGCCCGAGGAATTCAACCAGTTCCTGCGCAACCTGGTGCTGTTCGAGCCCGACACCCAGCTGTACCTGCTCGATGCCAAGGGCACGGTGCTGTCCTCCACCGGCAGCACCCGGCTGCCGCCCGGTTTCAAGGTCGCGCTCGAGCCGGTGCGGCAGGCGGCAGCGGGGACGGACATGCCCTACGTGATGGGCGACGACCCGGAGCGCATGGACGCCGATGCCGTGATTGCCGCGCGCCCGGTGCGCCGCAGCCTGATCCGCAACGACGAACCGTTGGCCGGTTACCTGTACCTGGTGTGCCACAAGCCGGTGTTGCCGGCCGGCCGGCTACAGGTGCTGGGCAGCGCGGTGGCCAAGCCGGCGCTGGCGGCGATCGTCGGGGTGGTGCTGCTGGCCACGCTGTTGACGGCATGGATCATCGCCGCCGTCACGCGCCCGCTGCGCCAGCTCACCAGTGCGGTCGCCACCATTTCCCGGCGCGGCCTCGAGGACGGCTCGATCGAGGCCACCAGCGGGCTGTTGCCGGCGCGCACCGCGGACGAATTCGGCCAGCTCACCGCGTCGTTCGAGATGATGCTCGACACGGTGCGGCGCCAGTGGGCCGCGCTGCGCCGGCTGGACCACTTCCGCCGCGAAGGCGTGAGCAACCTGTCGCATGACCTGCGCTCGCCGCTGACCGCCACCGCAGCCTGCCTGGAGACGCTGGAAGGACGCTGGAGCGGCGACACGGGACGCGCCGCCGACCGGGAACTGGTCGTGATGGCGCTGCGCAACACCCGCAACGCGGCGCGGCTGGTGCAGTCGCTGGGCGACCTGGCGCAACTGGACGAACCCGAGTTCAAGCTGCAGCCCGAAGTGCTCGACGCCAGCGAGTTGCTGGACGACATCGCGCTGCGTTTCGGCCAGCGCGCGGCCGCGCAGGGGGTCGACTTGCGGGCGCAACACGAGGACGGCGCCCAGGCCAGCGCGCCGTTCGCGGCGCTCGATATCGAACTGTTCGAGCGCGCCGTGGCCAATCTGGTGGACAACGCGCTCAAGTTCTGCGGCGCCGGCGACACCATCACGCTGGCCGCAACCACACGTGGCGACCGGGTCGAAATCAGCGTCGCCGACAGCGGCGCCGGTATCCCCGCGTCCGACCTGCCGCACCTGTTCGACCGTTTCTACCAGAGCCGCAGCAACGTCGCGCCCTCCACCGGTGAAGGCGGCAAGGGCCTTGGCCTGGCGATCGTCAAGCGCATCGCGGAGCTGCATGGCGGCGAGGTGAACGTGGCAAGTGTTGCGGGCGCAGGCACCCGCGTGACCTTGACCCTGCCGGCGGCCCCGCACACGGCACCCCAGGGCTTCGTGCGGCAGCCGGCCGCTAGCAGCTGAAGTCGGCGCCAATCGGCCGCCGCTTGCGGGAGCACGTGCCGGCCGACAGCGCGCAGGCTCGGCCAGCGGCAGGCGGGCTCAGCCGGCAATGCTGCATGGCCCCCGGGATGCTGCGTGCAAGCACGTATGGGACGACCGGCGCGTCGGACAGCGGACGTTCGTGACTGCCGCCAACTGCGGCCGAAAGCGGAACTTCAATAGCGACTGCTTCTGGATGTCCGATCCAAGTGAACCAGGGCAAGTCGGGGCTGCCCCACGCTTTCCGACCAACGCTGGCCTTCCGCACGATTCCGGTTGTCTGGCGCGGATTCCTGGCGTAGACTTTTCGACAGCGTTGCGCCCGATTGCGCAAACCCAATGACAGGAGCAACAAAATGACCCTATCGGCGCACCGCTGGGCTTCGGCCGTCGTCAAGTTGTTGTTTCTTGGCATCTGCCAGGTTCCCGCGCTTGCGTGGAGCGCAGAAGGCGCTTTGCTGTGGCAGAACCGGCTCGACGTAGCGAACGGCTTCGACCAGGCGAACTCGACGGCAACGGCAAAGCGTCTGGTGTTCGTCGCCGGATCGGTGACCAAGGCTGCCAACAACAGCGACTGGCTGGTTCGGGCGCTCGATACCCGCACCGGTGCGGTGCGATGGCAAGACCAGCTCGATCTAACGGGCCGCAACGATTCCGCGCAAGCCGTGGTCACTGACCGCGGTCTCGTCTTCGCCAGCGGATACGTCACTACGGCACGGGGAGACCGCGATCTGATGGTCCGAGCTTACGAGCAGCAAAGCGGTCGCCTGCGGTGGGAAAGCCAGTTCGATCGGGCCGGAAAGCGAGACGAGCCCGACTCGCACAACCTGGTCGTCAAGGACGGTCGCCTGCTGGTCGGCGGGCGCACGGCTCAAGCCAATGGCACGGCAGACTGGTTTGTTCGCGCATACGACACGCAGACAGGCATTCTCCTTTGGCAGGACGTTCTTGACGGTGGCAATTTCGACCACAACGTGTCGCTTGCGATCGACGGCGGCCGCGTCTACGCTGCCGGGGTGACGACCGATGCCAGCATCGTCCGTCACTTCACCGTCCGCACCTATGACGCCGGCACGGGCGCCGTGCTCTGGCAACACAGGGTGCCGGTAGGCAACCAGGGGTTCTTTTTCGTGACCGACGTGGCTTGGCAGGTCGCTGTGCGCGGAAGGCGGGTTGTCGCGGTGGGCTCGGTCGGCGACGGCAGCGACAACATTCGCTTCGTTGTTCGTACCTATCAAGCCGAGACGGGTGTACTGCTCTGGAGCGACTCGCTCGACTCCGGCGGCGGCAGCGACGTTGCGTTCGGAGTCGCGATCAGCGACCACGGTGTTTTCGTCGCCGGCAGCGGTGGCTCCGAATGCAGTTCATTCGTGGCCAGCAATTGCAACTGGCTCGTTCGCGCCTACGACCTCGAGAGTGGCAGGTTGCGCTGGAAAAAGGAGTTCGACCGTTCGGGAGGCGACGATCAGCCCACGGCCATCATCGCCACCAGCGACCGGGTTGTGGTCGCCGGGATCGGCGAAACCGGGTTCGACCAAGGGAGCTACGACTGGATTCTCCGAGCCTATTCCGCACAGACCGGTGATCTGGTCTGGGAGGACATCATCAAGGTAGTGCAAGGCGAAGGGCATCCATTGAGCTTGAGCGCGCACGGCGGCCGCCTCTTCGTCGGTGGTTGGGTGTTCGACGCGGTCGGTTCCGGCGACGCGCTGGTCCGCGCACATGATCTGAAAGGCCGAGGCGATTCCGAGAATGACGACGACTGACGCGTTGCGATAACGCCCGGGCCGGTGGCGCAGTTGGGCGCGGCACCGACCGCACCAGTCTCAGCCCACGCTGGACAGCGCCTGGTGCAACGCGCGGAGGCCAATATCCCCGCACCACCTGTGGCATCGCGCGCGAATGTGGATCCCGGCCTGCGCCGGGATGACAGCCTGTCGGGATGACAGAACGTGCCGCGAGACAACACTGCGGGAATGACAGCCTGTGGCCGTTATCGCAACTTCCGTGGGGCTGGCGATCGGCGGATTGGGGCCGACCGGGCCTGGCTTCAGGGAATGCCGACGATGAGCGGTATGTCGAAGGTTTTTGTGCCGGTGGTCACCTGCACCCGGCCGAGCAGCGTGCTGCCGGACGCGAACGCGCCCGGGGCACTGGCCTGCACCGTCCAGCGCAGCCGGTAGGTCGGCAGGCTCAGGCTCAGCAACTTGCCGACGCTGCCGTACAGCGGCAACAGCTGGTCCGCGGTGTCGGCGTAGAGCATGGCGCCGCCGGTCTGGCTGGCGAGTTCGCCCAGGGCCGCGATGTCCACGCCGGTGGACAGGCCGATCGTGAAGATGCGCACCTGGTCCTGGTTTGCGAGCCGGATCGATTGATCGCGGCTGGCGCGGCAGGCGTCCGGGCTGGCGCAGTTGGTGTCGGCGCCGTCGGTGAACACGACCACCGCCTTGGGTATGCCCACCGGCAGTGTCGCGTCGGCGGCCAGTTGCTGGCGCACGCTGTCGAGCGATGCGTACAGCGGCGTGTTGCCGCCCACCTGCGCTGCAAGCGCATCCAGGGTCGGGAAATACGAGGAGGCTGAAGCCCGGTCCCGGAACGGTCCGTAGACCGTGAGCGGGGAGGTCGGGATCGCCGCGCCGGGATTGCCCGCGAAGGCTGCCAGCAGGGCATGGTCGCCGACACCCAGCCCGCCGAGGAAAGCCTTGGTGGAGAACAGCCGTGCCCCGGTGGGGTCGGACAACACGATGCTGCCGCTCTGGTCGAGCAGCAGCGCGGCGGCGTAGGGCCTGGCCGGCAGGCCGGCGATCAGCTGCGCGGCTTCGGGCGCCGAGGTTGCCGGGGTGTACGCCGCATCGGCGCCGGCAACGGAGCTGCGCACACAATCGATGCGGGTGTTGGCCGCGTCCGGCGTGCAGGGGCGCAGCAGGAAGTTCGCCGCGCTCAGGTTGCCGATCGGCCGCGAGTCGCCATCGACCACCACCAGTTCGATCTCGAACGTCATCTGCTGGCCGGCGTTGGCGACGGTCGGCAGGACGCCGCTGCGCGAGGTGAGCGAACCTCCTGCCGC
>JANMYG010000188.1:0-11661 GCA_031381865.1 Betaproteobacteria bacterium
CCGCGGTTGCGCGGCAGGATGTCGGCCGCGCTGTCCAGCGCCATGATGCTGCCGCGCGCGGACTGGTGGAGCTCGGTCTGCAGGTCTGTCATGGTGCGCCCCGGCCGGTCAGAATTTCGAGACTCCCAGGCCCAGGCCGCCATCCACTTCCAGCGCCACGCCGGTGACCCAGTCGGCGCGCACCAGGTACTCGATCGCCTCGGCGACGTCCCCGACCGTTCCGATGCGCCCGAGTGCATGGTCGGGGGCAATGGCCGCGTAGCGCTCGTCCGCCTGCGCGGCGGTGAACAGCCCGGCGCGCAGGTTGATCTCGGTGCGCACGGCGCCGGGCAGGACACATCCGACGCGGATCTGCCGGCGCCCGAGCTCCGCCGCCATGACACGTGCCAGCCCCTCCACCGCGGCCTTGGTGGTGGCATACGGCGACGCGCCGGGATAGGCGCGGCGGTTGTGGATCGAGCCCAGGAAGATGATCGCGCCCCGCGTCGCCTCCAGCATGGGAACCGCCATGCTGGAGAGCATCATGCCGGAGACGACGTTGGTGTTGAACGCCTCTTTCAGGAACTCCTCGGTGTAGGCGCCGACGGCCTGGCGGTACATGTTGGCGGCGTTGTTGACCAGCACGTCGAGCTTGCCGCCGTGGGCCAGCGCTGCGTCGAGCATCGCCTGGCGGTCCGCCTGCTGCGTCACGTCGCCGACCACGGCACGGCATGCCGCCCCGATGGAGGCGGCAACCGCATCGACCTTGTCCTTGCGCCGGCCGGAGATCGTGACCCGGGCACCGCGCGCCG
Source organism: Betaproteobacteria bacterium (assembly GCA_031381865.1). GTDB lineage: Bacteria > Pseudomonadota > Gammaproteobacteria > Burkholderiales > Burkholderiaceae_C > CAISIP01. The sequence continues at coordinate 792 of JANMYG010000188.1, forward strand.
CAAACAGCCACGCAACGCCCTCGCCGATCCCGGTGCCGCCACCGGTGACCAATACCGACATGCCCTTGATCTCACGCATCACATCGTCTCCAGGAGTTGATCGGCGCCACCGGCGGCCCACACGGCGGCGCGACGCAGCAGCCTGCCATGCGTCGGATGGAGCAGGGACTGCCGGTCGTGCCCCAGCGAGCTGTAGACGACCCGCCCACGACCGTAATGGTGGGTCCACAGCGACGGCTGCTCGGGCAGCGGGGCTGCGGACGACGCATCGACCGGCAGCGCGCGCGCCCACATCGCCACGTCGATGCCGCTGGCCAGATCGAGGTCCGAATAGACCTCGTCGGAACAGTCCCACGGCTCGAGCCCGCGCGTGAGGACGTGCCCCGGTTGCAGGCGTGTGCGCACCGGCCCCCACGGCGGGTGGCCGGACCTGCCCCAGACCCAGTAGCCGCCCAGGATCTCGCGCCACCGGGGCCAGGTATCGAAACAGAGGCTGGCCGTGTGCACACCGAGCAGGCCGCCGCCAGCATGGACGTGCCCGGCGATGACATCACGCTCGGCCTGCGACAGGTCGACCGCCCAGCGCGCGCGATCCGGCGCGTACTTTTCATGCTGCGTCATGCTCCAGCGCAGGGCATACACCACCAGCAGGGCGTGCGGATCCTGCTGCAGCCAGGCGACGACATCGGCCACACTGTCGCTGCAGCGCGGCGCCAACCCGGCCGCCGCCAGCAGGTCTGACAGCACCGGCACGGCCTGCGCAAAAGGATGGCTGACGCCGCCGGTCAGGACGATGGCCTGTGCCATGGCGCGCGCGGCCCTCAGTTCGCGTTGCGCGGCAAACGTATCGGCACACTGTGGACGACACCACCATCGATCACCAGCTGGTGCCCGGTGACGTAGGCCGCCTCGTCCGACGCCAGCCAGAGCACCGCGTTTGCCACGTCCTCGACGTCCGCCTGCAGGGCGACAGGGCCGGTCCCCGGGAGGGTGCGGATGAAGGCCTCGCAGTCGGCGAGGTCCAGATCCGGCACCCCGACCCGGTAACCGGCCTGCACCGCCCGCACGCAGATCGCGGCACCCAGACCCCTGGCGGCGCCAGTCACGATGGCTGTCTTGTCCATTGCATCTCGCTCCTGTGCCTCGGCGCCGATCGGCCGGCGGTTGTGTCGAATGTTGACTGCCTACCACCATGCAAGTATATTGACTCAACCGAAATCGCATTTGACGATTTCGATGCAATTTGCGCGGATCCATTACATACCACCGGTAACACGCCATGAAAAACGCCGCGCTCTCAGCCGCCAGGGTGGTCGACCTGCATGCGCATATCGTGCTCGGTGCAAGCATCGGCGCGGCGGGCGACCACGGCCCCTTCATCGGCCAGAACCCGGACGGCTCGCCCTGGTTCCAGATCGGCAAGACCTACCGCCTCAACGGCGTGAAATACGCCGGCACCCCGTTCATGGATGCAGACATCCGGGTGCGGCGCATGGCCGAACACGGCATCGACTTCCAGGTCGTGTCGCCCAACCCGCTGACCTACCTGCACTTCATCCCCGCCGACGAGGCGCTGCACTTTTGCCGCGTGCACAACGACGCACTGGCCGGCGTCATTGCGGCGCACCCCGACAAGCTGGCGGGCCTGGCCGCCTTGCCATTGCAGGACCCGCGCTCGGCCGCGCTGGAACTGCGGCGCGCGGTCACCGAGCTGGGCCTGGTCGGCGCCGCCTTTGGCACCGACGCCCCGCTGTCGCTCGACGACCCGGCCATGGACGCCCTCTACGCCGAGGCGGTGCGCCTGGACGTGCCGCTGTCGATCCACCCGGGGCCGGCCGGAATCGACGGGCCGCCCGGCGACGCGGCGCTCAGGCGTTTCGAGCTCGACATCATCACCGGTTTCGCCGCCCAGGAGACGCTGGCCGTGGCCACGCTGGTGTTCGGTGGCGTGCTGGACCGCCACCCCGGCCTGGACATCTGCCTGAGCCACGGCGGCGGCGGCACGGCACTGTTGATGGGGCGCATGGCCGCGGCGGCGCGCAAGCGCCCCTGGGTGCCGGCGGCTTTGCGCGCTGACGGCGCATTTGAGGAGCGCGTCAGGCGCCTGTGGTTCGACACCCATTTGGACCACCCGCAGGCACTGTCGCTGCTCGGCGCCGTGGTCGGGCGCGAACACCTGGTCTACGGCACCAACTTCGCCGGGTGGGACGAACCCGGCGCGGGCCAGTCGCACGCTCCGGTGCCGGCCGACCTGGCGGACAACGCGCGACGACTGCTGCGCGCCCAGGCCGGCCGTTGATACCACCCCGGATGGCTGCCCGCCCCGCGCGCAAATTCGAGCAACAACGATGAACACCGCCTTCCTGCTTGAAAACGGCAGCGTGATCGACGGCACCGGCCGCGCGCCGTACGCCGCCGCGGTGCTGGTCGAGGATGACCAGATCGCGGCCGTCGGCGCGCAGGCGATGCAACGCGTGCAGCATCTGCAGCATGCGCGCTGGATCGACGTCTCCGGCATGACGGTCATGCCCGGCCTGATCGACGCGCATTGCCACCTGTCATTCGACGACGCGGCGTCGAACCCCGAGATCTTCCATCTGCGCCGCCATGCGCTGGCGGCGCTGGTGGCCACCTACAACGCGAAGAAGCTGTTACGCGCGGGTGTCACCGGCGTGCTCGACCCGGACTCGGTCTTCGAGACCATGGTGGACGTGCGCGATGCCATCGAGGCCGGCTACTTCGAGGGGCCGCGCATCGCCTGCGGCTGCTACGCACTGATCACCGCGGTGGGAGGTACCGCCGGGCACCTCATCAACGACGTCGGCGTCACCGGCTACTACAAGGCGGTGCAGGGGCGCGACGAGATCGTGGCCGAGGTGCGCCGGCAGATCAAGGTCGGCGCCGACTGGATCAAGGTGCACGTGTCGGGTATCGTCCCATGCTACGCGCATCTGGGCGAGCAGTGCAGCTGGACGCAGCAGGAGCTGAACCTGATCTGCGAAGTGGCGCACGACCTCGGGGTGCCGGTGATGGGCCACTGCCGCGGCAACCTCTCAAACTACCGTGCGGCCAAGGCCGGCGTGGACTTCATCTTCCATGGCACCGGCATGGACGAACGCACCACCGACCTGGTCATCGACAAGCGCATTCCGGTCTGCCCGGCCTTCACGTTCCAGGTCAACATGGTCGACCACGGGCACCGCCTGGGCACCGACCCGGCGTTCGTCAAGTTGTTCGAGCGCGAGATCACCGATTCGGTCGAATCGATGCGCCGCCTGCACGCCGCCGGTGTGCCGCTGCTGACCGGCAGCGAAGCCGGCTTCTCGATGGTGCCGTATGGCCACTGGCACTACCGCGAAATGGAGGTCTTCATGCGCTACTACGGCATGAGCAGCCTGGAGGCGATCCACTGCGCCACCGGTGCCGGCGCGTTCGCGCTCAAGATGTCGGGCAAGACCGGCGTGGTGGCCCCGGGCATGAAGGCCGACCTGTTGTGCGTGGCGGGCGACCCGTCGCAGGACGTCGCCATCCTGGGCGAGCCGGGGCGCATCCGCCACGTGTTCGTCGACGGCAAGGCGGCCGACCTGTCACCGCTGCGCGAACACAAAGCACTGGCCGGCTGGCGCATGCCGTCGATGGGGCGCCAGCTGACACGCGACTTTGCATTGGGACACGGCGACCCTGACCGCGCGAGCGACGGCGGGCGCGACATTGCCGAACTTTGAACCTGAAAGAGACCCACACCATGGCCACGATGGAAGAACTGCTGCGTCGGATTGAAAAACTCGAGGCCCGCGCCGAGATATCCGAGCTTGCCAGCGCCTACGCCATTGCCTGCGACGAACACGACATGCCGCGCCTGAGCAGCCTGTTTGCCGAGGACGCCGTGTACGAATCGCCCAGCGGCTACCTGAAGGCGGTTGGCCGCACGGCGATCTGCGACATGTTCATCCGTGTGTTCAAGCTGCGCGGCCCCGGCTACCACTGGACGCACGACCATTTCGTGCGTTTCGACGATGCCCGCCCGGACGAGGCCACCGGTCTGGTGCTCAGCCATGCCGAGACGCTGCCGGGGCCGGAGGTCAGCCTGTCGGCCATGCGTTATGAAGACGCCTACCGGCGCGTCGATGGTCGCTGGGTGTTCGCGCGGCGCAGCATCAGCTTCCTGTACTACGTGCCGGCCAGCGAGTTCCCGCAGGTATTCAAGTCGCCGGTGCGCGTCGTGCTGGGCGACCAGCGTGTTGCGGCCGATTACCCGGAGCCGCTGCCGGCCTGGCAGGCGTTCGAGCGCGAGCACCGCTCCGGGGCCTGACCATGGGCGCCAACCATTTCCCGCCGGCCGCGGACGCCCCCATGATCACCTGCACCGAATCGGTCGCGCTGGCGCGCCGGGCGCTGGCCCATCTGCAGAACAAGACCACTGACCAGGCGCCCTCGACCATGGAACAGCCGGTCGAGGCCTACATCGACGCGCAGCGCTACCAGCGCGAGGTGGCCCATATCTTCAAGCAGCTGCCGCTGGCGCTGGCCCTGAGCGTGGAACTGCCGGCGCCGAAGAGCTACCGGGCATTGACCGTGCTGGATGTGCCGGTGCTGCTGTCGCGCGGCGAGGACGGCGTGGCACGCGCCTTCGTGAACGTATGCCGCCACCGGGGGGCCCAGATCTGCCAGCACGGCAGTGGCACGGCGCAGCGCTTCGTGTGCCCCTACCACGCCTGGCAATACGACCTGCGGGGCAAACTCACCGGCCTGTATGGGGCCTCCACGTTCGGCGAGGTCGACCCGGCCACGCGTTCCCTGACCGAACTGGCCTGTGCCGAACGCGCCGGACTGGTGTGGGTCGTCCTGACACCCGGCATCCCCTTCGACGTCGACCAATGGCTGGGGGATTTCGCCGGCCAGCTCGACACCCTCAACCTCAACCGATGGCACCTGCACGAACAGCGCGACCTGCCCGGACCGGGCTGGAAGGTGGCCTGGGACGGCTACCTGGAGGCCTACCACCACAACACCGTGCACACCGGCACGGTGGGCCAGTACACGGTGGGCAACCTGCTGGTGCACGACACCTATGGCCCGCACCAGCGGCTGGTGTTCGGCCGGCGTACGCTGAACGAGCTGGCCGGCGTGCCGGAGGAGCAATGGGAGCCGGAAAAACACATCCGCCGCATCTATTCCGGGTTTCCCAACCTCTCGATCTCCGGCGTGCTGGGCGACCACTGCCTGGTAAGCCAGCTGTTCCCCGGCCCCACACCCGAGACCACCATCACCCGGCAGTCGGTGCTGTCGGCCCGCATTCCGGTCACGGCCGAGCAGAAGCAGGCCACCGAGCGCTTCAGCCAGATGGTGCTGCAGGCCGTGCGCGACGAAGACTATGCGATCGGCCTGCGCGTGCAGGCCGGGCTGAAATCCGGTGGCAACAAGAGTTTCCTGTACGGCCGCAACGAGCCCGCCGTGCAGCACTACCACCGTGCCGTTGCCAGCTTCATGGAACGCGCCGGCGCTGACCGATGAGGGCCCGAAAAAGCGTGCCGTCCACAGCCATTGCTGCGGTCGAAGTGCCGCCCGAGCCTGGGCAGCCGCCGCTGACCGAGCGCCTGACTTTTCTCGTTCACACCGCCAGCGCGCGTATCGCCAACATCGGCAACCGGCATTTCCGCGACCATGACCTGAACCACTTCTCCGCGCGCATCCTGGTGATGCTGCTGGAGCACCGCGAGCTGCGCACCGGGGACCTGGTCGAACGCATGGTGTTGCCCCAGTCGACCATCTCTAGCCAGTTGCAGGCCCTGCACAAGAAGCGGCTGATCCGGCGCCGGCGCTCGCGCCAGGACAACCGTTCGGTCAATGTCACGCTGACACCTGCCGGCATCGAACTGGCGCGCGATTGCGACGCGCTGAGCGTGCGCGTGCATGAAGAGGTGATCGCGGGCATCGGCGAGCGCGAGCGCGAGCAGGGTTTCGCATTCCTGCGCAAGATCAACGAGCGGCTGGTGGCGCTGGAAAGACAGGACCTGTACCCGTTTCACGGTACGGACCAGCTGGAGGCGCCGGCGCCGCAGCCTGCCACGGCCGGCAAAAAACGTTCGCCCGGGCCGCGCGCTGCGTCAGCGTCGTGACGCCGGCGCAACGGCAACCAGATTGGAAACCAGCATGATCAAGCACATCGTATTCTGGCGTCTCAAGGACATCGCGCACGGCAACGACCGCGCCACCAATGCGCGTCTGATCAAGCACAAGCTCGAAGGCCTGCGCGGCCGGATCCCCGGCTTGCTGTCGATCGAAGTGGGGATCGATTTCGTTGCCGGCGAGGCCAGCAGCCACCTGGCGCTGTACAGCGAATTCGCCAGCAAGGAAGCACTGGCCGGCTACCAGGCGCATCCCGAACACCAGGCCATCGTGGCGTTCGTGGCCGAGGCCGCGATGGAACGGCGGATGGTCGACTACGAGGCCTGACGTCGCACCAGCAACGCTGCCGCCTCGGCGGCCGGCATGCCGACCTGGACACCGGCCACCGCCGCCAGCGCATTCACCGCGCTGATGACGCCATCGTGGTAGCTGCTCAGGCCGTCGCCCATGCGGGCACGGCGTGCATCGACGGTCGCGCCGGCCAGGCCGTCCCGCTCGACCATGGCCAGACCGGTTATGCCGCCATCCTCGCGCCCCTTGCCACCGTCCGAGCAGATGAAGCCGAACGGGCGCACCTTGAGCAGATAAGGCACCGCACTGCGGCCGGTATGACCGGCGGTCACCAGCACGTTGCGCACGTCCTCGGGCAGCGCGAAGGCGATCGAGTCGGTGCACACCACCTGTCGTCCATCGGGCCCGGTCTCCATGACCGTGCGGTTCGTGACGTCGGCAGCCACCCTGGCCGCCGGGTCGAAGTCCAGCATGCGGCGTGCCGCCTCGGCCACCGGCATGCCGGCCTGCACACCGCCGTCGCGCGCCGGCTGGTTGGCAAAACTGATGATGCCGTGCTGGTACAGGTCGACGCCGTCGCCCAGGCGCACGGTCATCACGTCGGCGACTGCCGCGGCGATGTTGAGCGCCTCCAGGTACCACAGGCCGGCCACCGACGCGCCCGCCGGCCCGACGCCGCAGTCGACACCGATCGCGCCGCGCGGCCGCTGCTCGGCGATGAAGCGCGCCGGCAGGACGCCGCAGTACGAGGCGTTGACCACGACGTCGCGATCGCGGTTGGCGGCAACCACGTCGTAGGCGGAGTCCATGGCCACGATCCGGCCACGCACACCGGCAAACAACTCGGTCTGCGCGCCCATGCTCAGACCGCTGTCTCGCCGCCGTCCGGCACCAGGCTGGTGGCGGTCATGAAGGCGGCGTCGTCGGAGAACAGGAAACACACCGGCCCGGCGATATCCTCGGGCTCGCCGACGCGTTTGAGCATGTTGAGCGCGGCCGCCTGGGCCACGCCGGTATCGAGGTCGCCACCACCACGCATCTTCCACAGCGGCTCCGTCATGCCGCTGCGGATGCGCCCCGGCGCAACCACGTTGACGCGCACCAGCGGTGCGGCTTCCATGGCGAGCTGGCGCGAGAAGCCGACGATGGCCGCCTTGGCCGCACCATAAGGCGCGTTTCTTGGCTGCGCCACCAGCGCCGCGATGGAGGCCACGTTGACGATCGAGCCACCACCCTGCGCACGCATGATCGGCAGCACGTTCTTGCACACCAGGAAGGTGCACCGACGTGCACGGCCAGCATGCGGTTGAAGCGCTCCAGCGACCACTCCTCGATCGGCCCGAAATCGGCAAAGCCGGCGGCGTTGAAGACGCAGTCGATGCGGCCGAACTGCCTGTGTGCGGCGGCTACCGCGTCACGCACGCCGTCTTCGCTTGCGACATCCACCGCCAGCCCGATCGAGCCTTTCAATTCGGCTGCCACCGCATGGGCGCGCTCGCCGTCCAGATCCAGCACGGCGACCCGGCCGCCTTCGCTGGAAAACCGCCTGGCCACCGAGGCCGCCAGTCCGGAGCCGCCGCCGGTGGTGAGTAGCACCTTGCCTTCGAATCGCTGCATCATCGAGTCTCCATCCAGTCAGGGCCGAACGCCCGCAAAAAAATCCTTCAGCGCGCTGGCGGTCTGCGCCGGCGCATGCTCGGGAAACCAGTGCCCGCCCGCAACCTGCCCGACGCGCAGGTGCTTGCAGCGCGCGCGCCACGCGGCCTCGATGTCCATCAGCTTGCACATCAGGCCGTCGGCGCCCCACAGCGCGAGTACCGGGCACTCGAGCCGGACCTGCAGGTCGGCTTCGTCGTGCGCCAGGTCGATGCTGGCGCCGGCACGGTAGTCGCAGCAGGACGCGTGGATCATCGCCGGATCGCGCCAGCAGCGCCGGTACTCTGCCAGCATGTCGGCGTCGAACGCATCCAGCCCCCTGCCGCCGACACTGACCAGGCAGTTCTCGAAATAGAAGTCCGGGTCGGCGCCGATCAGCCGTTCCGGAAAGGGCGCTGGCAGGGGCAGGAAGTACCACTGCCAGTAGGTGCCGGCTATTCCGCGGTTGGTCTGGTTGTACAGGGCCCACGTCGGCACCAGGTCCAGCACCGAAAGCGAGCGCACCTGTTGTGGCCAGTCCAGCGCCATGCGGTGCGCCACGCGACCGCCGCGGTCGTGGCCCACCACATGGAATCGTTCATGCCCGAGCGCCTTCATCAGGGCCACCTGGTCGGCCGCCATCGCGCGAAACGAATAGTTGCCGTGGTCGGGTGCCCCCGGCGGCTTGGACGAGTCGCCGTAGCCGCGCAGGTCGGCACACACCACGGTGTGGTCGGTGGCCAGCAGCGGCGCCAGTTTCGCCCATTCGCTGAGGTTTTGCGGGTAGCCGTGCAGCAGCAGCACCGGATCGCCACGGCCCGCATGCACGTGGTGGATCGACACCTCACCGACGCGGGTGCTGGCGCGCGCGAATTGTTCGAACATGGCGCCGCAGGAAGCCGCCGCGCTCAGGCCAGCGTCGAACGGAACATCAGGCGCCGGTTCTGCGGCGCATCGCGTTGCGCGAAGTCGTAATCCAGCGGCGCGTAATGCTGCGTACAGCGGTTGTCCCAGAACACCAGGTCGCCCGGCTGCCAGCGGTGCCGGTAGGTGTACATCGGATGGGTGGTCAGGTTGTACAGGTACTCCAGCAGCGGCTTGCTTTCCTCGATAGTCCAGCCCTCGAAGTGGTCGACGCACTGCTCGTTGATGTACAGGGACTTGCGGCCGGTGTCGGGATGCTTCAGGATCACAGGCTGTACCGCGCCTTCCACCCGCGACAACTCCTCGTCGCTCAGGGGCTTGCGTCCTTTCATCACCTTCGAACGGCTGCTGAACAGCGAGTGGAAGGCCTTGAGCGGCTCGAGCGTGGCCTTGAGCCCGTCCGACAGGTCTTCGTACACCGCGTACATGTTGGCGAACATGGTGTCGCCGCCGTATTGCGGCGCCAGCTCGCAGCGCAACATCGAGGCGCGCGCCGGCACTTTCAGGAAGGTCTGGTCCGAATGCCACTGCTGCGCCGCGTTTTCCGTCTCCGAGCGCGCGCCGTCGGTCTTGATGTTGGTCACCGTGAAGAGGTCCGGGTAGCCGGGTGGCGCATAACGGCTGGTCAGGCCGGTCAGCGCCAGCGGACCGAAACGCCGCGTGAACGCCAGGTGCTGTTCGTGGTTCAGGCCCTGGGCGCGAAACAGCAGGATGCCACGCTCGCCCAACAGCCGCCACATCTCGTGGATGCTCGCGTCCGAGAGCTGCTCGTTGTGCTTGAGGTCGAGGCCGGAGATCTCGGTTCCGAAGCGCCAGTTGATCGGGCAGGTCTCGAACTGCTTCTTGCCCTTGACGACCGACGCTGCCTTTGTTGCGGCGGGCACCGCTTTGGCGACGGGTGCCGCCTTTCTTTCCTTGACTGCTGCCATGCTGGTTCTCCTCGTAGGGTGGTAACTATGCGGGGTGGTCGCTAATTCGGCAAGCCCGGGATCACGCGTTTACCGTCGAAACTGTCCCGGCCCTTGCGGCAGATCAGATCCCAGGTGACGGCGAGATAGGTGGTGCGCGCCAGCACCGCCTGCACCTCGGCCACCAGGTCCGCCGGCATCACCGGGGTGTGCGCCGGCAGGGTCACATCGAGCCGCGCCGCGTAGTCGAACGTAACGTGCAGGGCCGACGCCGTGGCCAGGTCCTTGCCCAGCGTGATCGCGCCATGCCAGGGAATGACAATGGCGATGTCCTGCGCGCCCAGGGCCGGGCCGATCCTGGCGAAGTCGTCGCTCGGGCTGACGCAGGTGCGCCCGTCGAAGTAGGTCGCCAGGTTGTGCAGGTTGCGCAGCGGGCGCCCGAACGCGGCCTGCGCCGTGGCCCAGAAGCCATGGGTGTGGACGATGGCATGGACATCCGGCCGCTGCTTGTAAATGCCATGGTGAAAGGTCTGGCCCAGGCTCACATGCGACTCGCACAACACGACATTGCCATCGAAATCGATCACCGCGATGTCCTGCAAGCGCATCTCCTCGAACGAGCGGTCGAACGCGTTGATGTGGAACAGACGCTCGCCCGGAACCCGGACCGACACGTGCCCGCCGATGTTGGGCCCCAGGCCGCAGGCGGCCAGCCCGTGAATCGCCTCCAGGACCTGTTCCCTGATGCCGTTGCTGTGCATGGCCGCGCCCTGCATCAAGCGCCGATCTGCGCGTTGCCGGCAGACGGGGCCTTGCTGCCACCGGCCTGACCGAGGTAATGGGAAATGACCTCGGGGTCCTGGGCCAACGCGTGGCTGGGGCCATGGTGGACGATCTTGCCCTGCTCGAGCACGTAGGCATGCTTGGTGGCGCGCAATGCCGCCCGTGCGTTCTGCTCCACCAGCAGGATCGTCAGTCCTTCC
>JANMYG010000211.1:0-3815 GCA_031381865.1 Betaproteobacteria bacterium
CGAGCTGGGCGTCGTCGAGGCAAAGCTGGAGCACCTGCGCGGGCGGCACCGGCTGCTCGAAGGTACCGCCGCTGGGGAGCGCGCGGATGGCGATGCGCTTGCGCCCGGCCTTGCGCTCGAGCACGTGGCCCGAACGGTCGAGCCGGAAGTGGTCCGGGATGACGAGGCCGGCCACCACCGCCTCGCCGAGCCCCCAGCTCGCTTCGATCACGCGTTCGTCGGCGCCGGTGACCGGGTTCTCGGTGAACATGACGCCGGCCACGCCGGGGCTGAGCAGCGTCTGCACAACGACGCCGACGCTGGGCCGGGTGAACAGGCCGACCTTTTGGCGGTAGGTGATGGCCGAGTCCGAGTTGGCAGACCACCAGACTTCGCGCACCGCACCCGGCACGTCGGAGGCCGAGTGCACGTTGAGCACGGTCAGGTGCTGGCCCGCGAAACTCGCGGCCGCGCCGTCCTCGTCGACCGCCGACGAGCGCACGGCGAACGGCGGCGCCAATGCGGCGATGGCCCGGGTCACCTTGTCGATCGCCTTGGCGTCCCCCGAGGCGACGGCCTCGACCAGGTCGCCCGAGAGCGCCACTCCGCGCGGGACCTTCATGCCCTGGCGCGTGGCGTCGCCCAGCCCCACCGCCTTCGAACCATAAAGCGATGTCTCGACCGCCTTGGCGAACGGAACGACCTTCTTCACCGCAGCACCGTCACTTCGCCGGCATCGCCGTCCACGCGGACCAGGTCGCCGTCGGCAATGCGTTCGGTCGCCTCGCGGGTACCGACGACGCCGGGAATGCCGTACTCGCGCGACACGATCGCCGCATGCGACAGCAGGCCGCCGTTGTCGGTGACGATCGCGCCCAGCAGCGGCAGCAGGATGTTGAAGGCCTCGGTGGTCGACTCGGTGACCAGCACGTCGCCCTTGGTGATCCGGCCGAACTCGGACGGGCCGGCGACGCGGCGCGCGGGCCCTTCGTAGACGCCCTTGCTCGCCGCAAGCCCGTACAGCACCTTGGCTTCGTTCTGCGCCTGGGAGCTGCCGAACACCTGGCCCAACGCGATGAACATGGCGCGCATCAGGCGCGCGACGGCCGGCGGCAGGCCCGCCAGGTCGGGCGGGGGCGGCGCGCTCGGGCCGAGGAAGGGCGGGGCGTCCTTGGCGGTGTGGGTCGTGCGGTACAGGGCGCGCGCGGCCAGTTCGTCCGCGCCCGGGCCACCGGTGCCGGCGACCAGCGCACACATCTCGTCCAGACTGGCGTCGAGCATGTGCGGCGCCATGGCGATGCGACCGGCGCGCGCGGCCCGCCGGCCAGCCGCCAGGGCGGCGCGCCGCATCAGGCCCGCAGCCCAGATGTCGCTGTAGACACCACGCTCGTCGCGCAGCCGGTAGGTCAGGCGCGCCTCGCCGAGCAGCTGGTCAAACTCGGCCTGCTGCGCCGCGGGAACCCGGGCGCGCACTTCGGCCGTGCGGGCTTCGACGTCCGAGGCGCCAGGGCCTTCGCCGGAGGCCGCGATGCGCATGGCGCGCAGCAGTGCGTCCGGCAGTTCGAGCGCCGATGGCTCGGCGATGTCGAAGCCGTCGATCAGGCGGTGGCCGACGAGGTCGAGGTAGCCCGAGACCGCGGCGCCGGCAACGCCTCCGAGGGTACGCAGGCGCGCGAGCAGCTGCGCCGGGTCGCCGTCGGACGCAAGAACCGCGCGCGCGGCCGGGTCCTGGGCGAACGCCTGCTTCAGGCGCTCCATCTCGTCGGAACCACCGGCCGACACCACGGCCGAACCGCGCAGCAGGCCCAGCAATTCGGACGGCGGCAGGCCGGTCCAGTCGCCCACCTGCGCGAGGAAATCCCCGGTGGGGAGCACGGCACCCGCGGTGAAACGCATGTGCTGGGCGATCATGGCCGCATGGTGGTCGCGGCAGCGCGTGAGGTAGGCGACCAGATCAGAGTCGGAGAGGGCGTCCGGATCGATGGCCTGCAACTCGCGGTGCATGGCGATGGACGTTGGCTTGCAGTTCTCGTCCCAGTCGCGCAACTGCTCGCGCCAGAGCTTGCGCGCATAGACCTGTTCGGCGCGCTGGAAGCGCTCGGGGATGTCGGCCTCGGGCGCCGGCAGCACCTGGTTGTAACCGAAGCCGTTGACGTAACCCATTTGCAGGCCGTCGATCAGCATCCCGTAGTAGCGGGCGAAGTCGTTGGTGCCGCGCCTGAATGACGGGGGATGCGTGTCCTGGAAGTAACGTGTCATCGGGCGCGGAAAGTGCACCGGGTCCTGCTCCCACCATCCCGGCCCTGGCGGCTCGAATGGGAGTTCGGTCGCGGTGTTTGACGCAGTCATGGCGGCTCCTTGGTTGGGGACGGCCAGCGGAACTCGCGGCGCGCCGGGCAATTATTTGCCAGTTCGCGGGGCAGGGCAAGGCGCAGGGGTGCCGTGATTTCCAGATGGACACGCCAGGGAGTGCTGAAGGAATACCATCTGGCCACGCGGCTGCACCACGGCACGGCCCGCCTCAAATTCTCGTGACCGCATGACATGAAACCACCCGTTTCCAAACCCCCAGCCGAGCGCCCAGCCAACTCGCCCCCCAGCGTCAACCTGGCGCTCCAGGGTGGTGGCTCCCATGGCGCGTTTACCTGGGGCGTGCTGGACGCGCTGCTCGAAGACGGTCGAATCTCGTTCGAGGGCATCAGCGGCACCAGCGCCGGGGCCATGAACGCCGTGGCTCTGGCGAGCGGGTTTGCCAAAGCCAATGGCACCGCGAAGGCCGACCCGCGCGAAGTCGCGCGCGAAGCATTGGCCAGTTTCTGGAATGGCGTTGTGGACATGGGCGCGCTGTCCGAGGCGCAGCGCGCGCCGTTCGACCTGTTGTTCGGCCCGCACGGTGTCGACAACTCGCCCGCGGCGGCGTGGGCCAATGCCATGTCCAGCTTCTGGGCTGGCGCCGTGTCGCCGTACCAGAGCAACCCGTTCGACATCAACCCGCTGCGGGATTTCCAGGCAGGGCAGGTCGATTTCGAGCGCCTCCAACACCTCCAGACCCTGAAGGTGTTTGTCGTTGCAACGCGAGTCTCCACCGGCAAGGCGGAGGTCTTCTCGGGCCGGCGCCTGACGGCAGACGCCGTCATGGCCTCGGCCTGCCTGCCGACGGTATTCAAGGCGGTGGAAATCGAAGGGGACCACTTCTGGGATGGCGGCTACTCGGGCAACCCGGCGATCCATCCGCTGATCTACAACTGCAGCGCGCGCGATATCGTGCTGGTGCAGATCAATCCGATCAAGCGCGACAAGCTGCCCACCACCAGCGCCGAGATCATGGACCGCATCAACGAGATCACCTTCAACGCGGGGCTGATTGCCGAAATGCGCGCCATCGATTTCGTCAAGCGCCTGCTGGCCCAGGGGAAACTCGACCCGAACCACTACAAGGATGTACTGCTGCACCGCATCGACGGCGCAGAGGCGCTGGAGGCGCTGGCCGCATCCACCAAATCGTCGATCAGCCGCGGACTGGTCCATTCACTGCGCGACCTGGGCCGGGCCAAGGCCCGGGCCTGGCTCGCGCGGCACTTCAGCGCGCTGGGTGTGGAATGCACTGTGGACATCAGGCGCGATTACCTGGACGACCTGCGGGTTCCCGTAGGCCGGTGATTTGGCTGCAAGCGCATGACCGGCCGCGGCGGTCCGGTCCGGCTTCACAAGGAAGGAGATTCACATGGACACGGACACGAAAATGAACATGAACACGAACATGAACATCCACACAACGATCGAAACCCAGGCCGTCCGGCAGTCGCGCACCGTGGAGCGGCTGGTTGCCGGACAGG
>JANMYG010000243.1:0-5127 GCA_031381865.1 Betaproteobacteria bacterium
GCCTCTGGTGCGCCGAGAAGGCGAGCCCCGGACACAAACAGTCCAGTGGACTGTTTGTGCCTGGCGAGCGGCTGGGCCACTGGCCCAGCGCGGCCTGCAAGGCCAGGGCTTGCGGCCTCGCGCGCAGCGCGACTCGTCAACACTCTCGTCGCGGCTGTCTGAGCGTAGAGAGCGCAGTGAACGCAGCGAGTTCCGCGACGCGGCCGCGAGACCGAGCATCGCAGGGCAGTCGCGCGAAGCACCGACCGCACCAGTGAAGCGCTGCGGCCTGGGCGCACGCGACTTTGCCGCGACCAAGCTCGAACGCCAAGCGCCGCCAGTGCGTAGCCGGCAACCGGCGCAATCGTGGAGCCCGGCCTGCGCCGGGATGACAGCCTTGGCCGGGATGACAGCCGGCGCCGGGATCACGAACGGCGGCACTGGGCGACGATCGGTCGGGGCATTCCAAAGCGGCTGCGGCCCAAGCACACGTGTCGCTACTGCTGTTTCCAGGGACAGTGGCGGGTTGCCGCAGCAGCCGCGGAGGCGACCACCGGCGTCGGTGTAAGCTGTTGGCGCATGCCGCACGAATCCCGCCTCACGCGCGAACTGCGCCTGTTGTTGAACGCGCAGCGGGTAGCCGCGCTGGGCACCTTGACCGATGGTGGAGCGCCCCAGGTGTCGATGGTTCCGTTTGCAATCGAGCCCGGGCAGGCCTGCCTGGTGCTCCACGTCAGCGACCTGGCCGCACACACCCGCAACATGCAGGCGTCGCCGGCCGTGTCGCTGCTGGTGATGCAGGCCGAGGTTGCCGGCGAGCCGGTGCATGCATTGCCGCGCGTGACGCTGGACGGCCAAGCCGAGATACTGGTGCCCGACAGCCCGGACTGGGCCGCCTGCCGCGGCGCCTACCTGGCCCGGTTCCCACAGGCCGAGCCGATGACGCAACTCGGCGACTTCATGTTTGTCGCGGTACATCCGACCCATGCCCGCCACGTGGCCGGGTTCGGTGCCGCACGCTCGGTGGACGAGCCGGAACTGGCGCAGGTCCTGGGCCACCGACCCGGCGCGTAGGAACATGCGAGCGGCGGTCCTGGTCGCATCGGCCGGTATCGCGCGATGACTTCTATGCTGCGTTGGCGCGCCGTTTTCCGGGAACACCGGTAGGAACATGCCTGCGGCAGTTCTGGTCGCATGCGCCGGTGCCGTGCGACGACATCTATGCTGCTTTGCCGCGCCGTTTTTCCAGGATCACCAACGCGATGCCGCCAAGCACCGCCACCGACGCCAGCACCAGCCGCAGGCTCAGCGGCTCACCGAGAAAAACCAGGCCACCCAGGGCGGCGATGACCGGAACACTCAGTTGCACCGTGGCCGCCTGGGTCGCCTTCAAGGCCGGCAGCGCGGTGTACCAGATGGCGTAACCCACTGCGGAGGCCAAAGCGCCCGACGCCAGCGCGTAAGCGATGCCGGCCCGGTCCAGCGCGGCGCCACCCCACATCACCAGGCTCAACACGACGGCCATCGGCACCGCCCGCAGGAAGTTGCCGGCGGTCACGCGGGTCGGGTCACCCGCCGCTTTGCCGCGCAGGGAATAAACGCCCCAGGCCACGCCCGCGCCCAGCATCAGGACCGACCCCACGACGGGCGGCGCCGACAGCCCCGGCGACAACAGGCCCACCAGTCCGCCCAGTGCAAGCACCAGCCCGACCCATTGCAGCGTCCGGAAGCGCTCGCCGGACCACAGGCCGTGGCCGATCATCGTCGCCTGCACGGCACCAAAAAGCAGCAAGGCGCCTGTCGCCGCGGTCAGGCTCAAGTACGCAAACGAAAACGCGGCCGCATACACGAACAGGGCGCAGGCCGAACGCCAGTTGCCCGCGCCCGGATTGCTGCCGCCGCGCACCCGCACCAGCAGCCACAACATCAGCGCGCCGCTGGCCAGGCGGATGGTGGTGAAACTGGCCGCATCGATGGTGGTGTGCTTGAGCGCCATCCGGCACAGAAGTGAATTGCCGGCGAATGCCAGCATCGCCAGAACGGTGAGTGCCACCACTCGCGCAACCGTCATCGGCACGGCGGCTGCGGGTCTGCCGGCCGGTGCGTTGCTCATGGATCGAAGCGCGCGGCCCGGGTCGATGTGGCGAATGCAATACCGCCGCCAGCCAACAGGGCCGGCGCCCGGCAATGCCTTGTTTTCATGTTTCGCGCAATAGACATGCACACCATCGCGTCGGCGTCGGCGTCGGCGCGGCTGCTCAGGCCTTGGGTCGCCGGTCGACCACACGGCGCGACTTGCCGGTCTGTGTGCGTTCGACCGAATTCGGCGGCAACACGCTGATGCGCGTGCTGATGCCTACCATGGTCTTGATGCGGTGCTGCAGCCAGTGGCCGATCTCGGCCGCGTCGGTCGACGCCGCAGCCGGTTGCAGCTCGACCAGCACCTCGACATCGTCCAGGTGCCCGTCACGCGTAACCACCAGCTGGTAGATCGCCGACAGCTTGCCGTGCTGCAGCACCAGTTCCTCGATCTGGGTCGGGAACACGTTGACGCCGCGGATGATCAACATGTCGTCCGAACGGCCGACGATCTTGCCCATGCGCCGGAACGAGCGCGCGCTGGGCGGCAGCAGCCGCGTCAGGTCGCGCGTGCGGTAACGGATCACCGGGAAGGCCTCCTTGGTCAGCGAGGTGAAGACCAGTTCACCCTCTGCGCCGTCGGGCATTACCACGCCGGTCTCGGGGTCGATCACTTCCGGGTAGAAGTGGTCCTCCCAGATCACCGGGCCGTCCTTGGATTCCACGCATTCGCTCGCCACACCCGGCCCCATGACTTCGGACAGGCCGTAGATGTCGACCGCATCGATGCCCGCCAGTGCTTCGATCTCGCTGCGCATGGCTTCGGTCCACGGCTCGGCGCCGAAAATGCCGACCTCCAGCGAGGTGGCGCGCGGGTCGGCGCCCTGGCGCACGAACTCTTCGATGATCACCTGCATATAGGACGGCGTGACCATGATGATGCGCGGCTTGAAGTCCTGGATCAGCTGCACCTGCCGCTCGGTCTGCCCGCCCGACACCGGGATCACGGTACACCCCAGGCGCTCGGCGCCGTAATGTGCGCCCAGCCCGCCCGTGAACAGGCCATAACCGTAGGCCACATGCAGGATGTCGCCCGCGCGTCCGCCCGCGGCACGGATGGAACGCGCCACCAGGTCGGCCCAGTGGTCGATGTCGGCCCGGGTATAACCCACGACCGTCGGCTTGCCGGTGGTGCCGCTGGAGGCGTGGATACGCAGCACCTGCTCGCGCGGTACCGCGAACATGCCGAACGGGTAGTTGTCGCGCAGGTCCTTCTTGGTCGTGAACGGGAACCGGGCCAGGTCGGCCAGTTGTTTCAGGTCGTCCGGGTGCACGCCGCCGTCATCGAAGGCCTTGCGGTAGTGGGGCACGTTGCGATAGACACGGTCGAGCGTGGTCTTCAGGCGCTGCAGCTGCAGCGCGGCGATTTCGTCGCGGCTGGCGCGCTCGATCGGCTCGAGCAGGTCGGTCGGCGTGGTGTGGGCCGGCATCTGATGTCTCCTCCAGGTTTGTCAGGGCTGTGCATCAAGGTTCGCCACCGCTTCGATCGTGCCCTCACCGGTCACGCGGCAACGGCGCAACTGCGGGCGTCATGAATGTGCGTGTTCCTGGTCGAAATCTATCACCAGCTTGTCGGTCACCGGGAAACTCTGGCAACACAACACGAAGCCGCGCGCCACCTCGTAGTCCTCGAGCGCGAAGTTGATGTCCATGTCGACCTCGCCTTCGAGCACCTTGGCGCGGCAGGTGGAACACACGCCGCCCTTGCACGAGAACGGCATTTCCAGCCCGGCCTTGAGCCCGGCGTCGACCAGGCTGTCCTTGTTCTTCTGCATCGTGAAGCTGCGCCGTGTACCGTCCAGCACCACCTGCACCTCGCATTGGTTGCTGCCGTGGACGGCGGCGCGCGGCGGGCGCGCGGCGTCCGCCCGGGGCGCCGTTCCGAACAGCTCGGTCTTGATGCGCGACTTCGCCACACCCTTGTCCTGCAGCGCGCGCGAAGTGGCCAGCATCATGTCCTCCGGCCCGCAGATGAAAGCCGCGTCGATGCCGGCCGGGTCGATCCAGTGCGACAGCAGCCGGCTGCACTTGTCGTAGTCGATGCGACCGTTGAACAAGCCGATGTCCTGCGACTCGCGGCTCATGACCCACACCAGGTTGAAGCGGCCCAGGTAGCTGTCCTTGAGGTCCTCGAGCTCCTCCTTGAACATCACGCCGCTCGACGAGCGGTTGCCGTACACCAGCGTCACGCTGCTCCGCGGCTCGGCCAGCAGCGTCGACTTGATGATCGAGAGCACCGGCGTGATGCCGCTGCCGCACGCGAACGCCACGACATGGCGCGAAGCGCCCGGCTCCAGCGGCAGATGGAAATTGCCCTGCGGCGGCATGACCTCGATCGATGCGCCCGGGCGCAGGTGCTCGGCGGCCCAGTTGGAGAACACGCCACCGGGCACCCGCTTGATCGCCACGCGCAGGCGCTGGTCCTGTACCGCGGAACAGATCGAATAGGAGCGGCGTATTTCCTCGCCGTCCAGCATCGTGCGCAGCGTGAGGTACTGCCCCTGCACATAGGCGAATTCGTGCCTCAGGTTCTCGGGCACCTCGAAGGTGACAGCCACCGCCTCGCGCGTCGCGCTCTGGACCTGGCTGATCTGCAGTGGATGGAATTGGGGTAGTGCCATGTCAATTGCTCCACCGCGTTTGCGGTGTCCCGTAACACCTGCAAAGCGCAGGCTGCTTCAAAACCTGCTTGCGGCCCGTTACGGTCGTTCGGTGGTTGCCGATTCTGCTTCGTTGGCGCGCCTCGCGGCAGGGGGTGCGCCGTGTGTTCTCCGGAGAGGCTGCAAAGGTGTGTGGGGGCCGCTGGCGTCGCTTCTCTGGAGCGGTCGTGCGCTGAACGCGCCGACTGCCCTGCGGTGCTCGGTCTTGCGCCCCGTCGCGGAACTCGCTGCGTTCGCTGCGCTCTCTACGCTCGGACAACCGCGACGAGAATTTTGACGAGTCGCGCTGCGCGCGAGGGCGCAAGACCTGGCCTTGCAGGCCGCGCAGGGCCAGTGGCCCAGCCGCTCG
>JANMYG010000257.1:0-7870 GCA_031381865.1 Betaproteobacteria bacterium
TCGGCAGCGGCATCGCGTCGCTGCGGGTAGACGGCAACGACTTTCTGGCGGTGTATGCGGCGTCATGCTGGGCGCTGGAACGCGCGCGGCGCAACCTGGGGCCGACGCTGATCGAATGGGTCACCTACCGGGCCGGCCCGCACTCCACATCCGACGACCCGTGCAATCGGGTCGCCCAGCGGGAAACGCGCCGTGTCGTTGGCCGGGCGGTACTTGCCCGGGTCGTCGGAGGTCGAGTGCGGACCGGCGCGGTAGGTGACCCATTCGATCAGCGTCGGCCCGAGGTTGCGCCGCGCACGCTCGAGCGCCCACTGCGAGGCGGCGTAGACGGCCAGGAAATCGTTGCCGTCCACCCGCAGCGAGGCGATGCCGCTGCCCACCCCGCGCGCGGCGAAAGTGGTGCCTTCGCCGCCGGCAATGGCCTGGAAGGTGGAGATCGCCCACTGGTTGTTGACCACGTTCAGGATCACCGGCGCGCGGTACACGTGGGCGAAGGTCAGCCCGGTATGGAAGTCGGCCTCGGCGGTGGCGCCGTCGCCGATCCAGCTCGACGCCACCTTGGTGTCGCCCTTGATGGCCGAGGCCATGGCCCAGCCCACGGCCTGGATCACCTGCGTGGCGAGGTTGCCCGAGATCGAGAAGAAGCCTTGCTTGCGGCTCGAATACATCACCGGCAGTTGGCGCCCCTTCATCGGGTCGTGCTCGTTCGAAAACAGCTGGCAGATCATGTCCACCATCGACACGTCATCGCGCGCCAGCAGCAGGCCCTGCTGGCGGTAGGTGGGAAAACACATGTCGCCCTCGCTCAGGGCCAGCGCGTGCGCGCAGGCGATCGCCTCTTCACCCAGGCACTGCATGTAGAACGACATCTTCTTCTGGCGCTGCGCGATCAGCATGCGCGCGTCGAAAGCCCGCGTGCGCAGCATCGCCCGCAAGCCCTTGCGCAGCAGCGCCGTGTCGACCTCGGGGGCCCAGGGGCCGACGGCGGTGCCGTCGCGGTCGATCACCCGGATCAGCGTGAAGGCCAGGTCGCTGGTCTGGGTCGCCAGCGCATCGACCGGAGGGCGTCGCACGGCGCCGGCCTCGGAAACCGGCAGGTAGGAAAAGTCGGTGTCGTGGCCCGGGCGCCCGGTGGGCTCGGGCACATGCAGACGCAGCGGCTCGTAGTGTGGCATCGGCTCGGCTCCTTGCCTGTATCGGTTGAAAATTGACGGCTGCAGCGCGCTAGATCGTGACGCCGCCGTCGACGACGATGCTCTGCCCGGTGACGAACGAGCCGGCGTGTGAGGCCAGGAACACGGCCGCCCCGGCGACCTCGTCGGGTTCGCCGATGCGCCGCAGCGGCGTGGTGGCGGTGCGCCTGGCCAGCAGGTCCTCGTCTTCCCACAATGCGCGCGCGAAGTCGGTGCGGATCAGCCCCGGCGCAATGCAGTTCACGCGTATGTTGTGCGGCCCGTACTCGACCGCGAGGTTGCGCGCCAGCTGCATGTCGGCGGCCTTGCTGATGCCGTAGGCGCCGATGACCGGCGAGCCGCGCAGCCCGCCGATGGACGAGACGATGATGATCGAGCCGGCGCGCCGCTCGATCATCTGCGGCACCGCGAAGTTGATCAGCCAGTGGTTGGCGATGATGTTGTTGTCGAGGATCTTGCGGAACTGCTCGTCCGTTATGCCGGACTGCGGGCCGTAGTAGGGGTTGCTGGCGGCGTTGCACACCAAAATGTCGATGCCGCCGAACTGGCGCGTGGATTCGGCCACCAGGTGCTGGAGTTCGGTCTTGGACGAGATGTTGGCCGGCACAACGATGGCACGCCCGGCACCATGTTCCGTATTGATGGCGGTGGCGACCTCGGCGCAGGCATGGGCCTTGCGCGACGAGATCACGACGCGCGCACCGTGTTGCGCCAGGCGCTGCGCGATGGCGCGACCGATGCCGCGCGACGAGCCGGTGATGACGGCCACCTGGCCGTGCAGATCGAACAGGTTCACTACAGGTCTCCCTTCAAACCGGCATGGGCGCGGCGAATGTCTGGCCACGCATCGGCACAACCCGCCTTCGAGATCGGCAGCGTGGCATGTCGCCGCCGCCTGAAGCCGGGCGCGACGCGATGGCGCTAGAACAACTGGAAGAAAATAATCGCCATGCCGACGACCGAAATCGTCCAGATACCGGTGCGCAGCCACGGAATGCCCGCGTAATAGACGATGGCGTACGCCACCCGGGCCCAGAAGAACAGCTGCGCGCCGAGCAAGGTGGCGCTGTTGGTCTTGCCCGCGACCACGGCGATCAGCACCAGCGCGGCGAACAGCACCAGGTTTTCGACCATGTTGCGGTGCGCGCGTTGTGCGCGCCCGACCCAACCCGTGAATTCCGCCAGCCGTTCGCGGTTGCCGGCCAGGGTCGGCAGGCCGACCTGCAGCGTGGCTCCGGTGGCCGCGACCCCCACCTGCACGAACGCCAGTGCTACCGACCATGCGAGGAACATCAATTCCGGTTTCATTTTTAGACTCCATTTTTTGTGGAACGGCCGGCGCGGACCCGCCTCGGGAACAGCGTCGAACCGGCGGGCACGATGGCGTCGGCCCGCCCTGCAGTATCCGTGGCCGCCTCGGGCTGGTCAATGCCCCGGTGCATGGCCCGGTGCAGCGGCCGGGTTGCCATGCCGGTGGCCGAGCGCCACTTGTTTTTGTGGCCGGGCGGCACCATGTCCGATGGGTAGTTCGAACAACCTTTTGCTGGAAGACCCAAACCCATGTTGAAACAGCCATTGATGCAACGCGCCGCCAAGGCGCTGGCCATCGTCGCCATGCTGGGCTTCGGCCTGGCCATGGCGCAGTCCGAACCGACGATGAACCAGGTCTACGAGGCGGCCCAGGCCGGGCGGCTGGAGCAGGCGCAGGTGATGATCCAGCAGGTGCTGGTGGCCCATCCCAAGAGCGCCAAGGCGTATTTCGTGCAAGCCGAGCTGGCGGCGCGCCAGGGCCAGGCGGCGCGTGCGCGCGAAGCGCTGGCGACGGCCGAAAAACTGGCCCCGGGGCTGCCGTTCGCCAAGCCCGAAGCCGTACAAGCCCTGAGTGCCCAGTTGGCGGCCCGCAGCGCGCCGGTCGCGGGCAGCGGCGCCACGACATGGGGCGCCAGCGCGGCGGCACCGGTTGCCGCGGCGTCGGCCTTCCCATGGGGCCTGGCGTTGCTGGTTGGCGGCGGAGTCATCGCGGCCGGCATGTTCCTGTTGCGCCGCAAACCCGCGCCGCCGCCCATGGCGCCGGCCGGTTATGCCAACCCGGAGGTGATGCCTCAGGGCGGACTGGTCGGTCCGCAGGGATTCGGCATGGGTGGCGCCGGCGCGGCGCCGGCCTATGGCCAGCCCGCTGCGGGCAGCGGGCTGGGCGGGCGGGTCATGGGCGGCCTGGCAACCGGCCTGGCGGTGGGCGCGGGTGTCATGGCGGCGCAGGCGATCGGCAAAAGCCTGATGGGCAACGACGAACACCCCACGCGGCACGCGGACAATCTGGCCGGCAACAACTACGAACCGCTGCCGGGCAACAACGATCTGGGCGGGCAGAACTTCGGTGTCAACGATGCGTCTTCCTGGGACGACGGCAGCGCGATGGCCAGTGGCGGCGACGGGGGCGACTGGGACAGCTGAGCCGCAGACCGGACCAGGCGGCGGCGCGGGCCGCCTTGCTTGCCGGATATGCCCTGCGGAACCATTCGATAATGGCCGGGCGCCCGTCAGGCGCCACAGGGGAAACCATATGTCGAACCAGGAGTTGTACGCGCAGCGGCACCGCTCGGCCGCGGATGCCGTGACCGAGGTGCGCAACGGCGACTTCATCATCGTCCCGACCGGTGTCGGCGAGCCGCCGGCCCTGCTCACCGCGCTGTCCGAGCGGCGCCGCGAACTGCGTGGCGTGAAAGTGGCGCAGATCCTGGCCATGCGCAAATACGGCTACATCGACCCGCAATCGGTGGAGCATGTGCGCCACGTCGCCTTCTTCTACGGTGGCGCCACGCGCGCCGGTGGGCAGGAGGGCTGGATCGACTTCATCCCCAATTATTTTTCCGAGATCCCGCGCCAGATCGAGCGCGGACAGATTCCCGCCGACGTGGTGTTCAGCATGGCTTCGCCGATGGACAGCCACGGCTACTTCTCGCTCAGCCTGGGCGCCGACTACACCATGGCCGCGGTTGGGCGGGCGCGCGCGGTCGTGCTCGAGGTCAACCCCCACGTGCCCTACGCCTACGGGAACTGCCTGGTGCATATCTCGCAGGTGGCGGCGCTGGTCGAAAGCAGCGATGCGGTACTCGAAGTGGGGCTGCCGAAGATCGGTCCGGTACAGGAGCAGATCGGCAAATACGTGGCCGACCTGATCGACGACGGCTCGACGCTGCAGATCGGTTATGGCGGCATTCCGGACGCGGTGGTGATGCAGCTCACGCACAAGCGCGACCTGGGCATCCATACCGAAATGATCGGCGACGGCATCCTGACGCTGGTGGAAAGCGGCGCCGTGACCAACCGGCGCAAGAACTACCTGCCCGGAAAGATGGTGGCCACCTTTGCGCTCGGCTCCGGCAGGTTGTACCGTTTCATGGACCGCAATCCGACGCTGGAGATCCATCCGGTCGACTTCACCAACGATCCCGCGCTGGCCGGACAGAACGACAACCTGGTCGCGATCAACGCCACGCTGCAGATCGACCTGCTCGGGCAGTGCGGCTCCGAGAGCCTGGGGTCGGTGCCGTATTCGGGCACCGGCGGCCAGTCCGATTTCGTGCGCGCGGCGAACCGTTCGCGCGGCGGCAAGGCCTTCATCGTGCTGCCGGCCACGGCCAAGGCGGATTCCATCTCGCGCATCGTGCCGGTGCTCGCGCCCGGCACCCACATGAGCACGAGCAAGAACGACATCAACTACGTCGTGACCGAATTCGGCGTGGCCCAGCTGCGCGGCAAGTCGGCCGGCCAGCGCGCGACCGAACTGATCGCGATCGCGCACCCGGATTTCCGCCCGGACTTGACCGAACAGGCGCGGCGCATGCGCCTGCGCCTGCTCTGAGGGCTGCCGGGCGGCCTACGCCACCGGCGCAAACCTCAGCGCCAGCCCGTTGTTGCAATAACGCTTGCCGGTCGGCGGCGGGCCGTCGTTGAAGACATGCCCCTGGTGGCCTTCGCAGCGCGCGCAGTGGTACTCGGTGCGCGGAAAGACCATCGCATAGTCGGTCTTGGTCGCGACCGCGCCGGGCAGCGAACTGAAAAAACTCGGCCAGCCGGTGCCGCTGTCGTATTTCGCTTCCGAGGCGAACAGCGGCAGGTCGCAACCCGCGCAGTGGTAGCTTCCCTTGCGTTTTTCACCGTTGAGCACACTGGTGTGCGAGGCTTCGGTGCCCTCCTTGCGCAGGATCCGGTATTGCGCTGGCGACAGGCGTTGTTTCCACTCGGCGTCGCTCAGTCGCAGCGTTTCGACTGGCGCGGCGCCATCGGCGGCGGTGGCGGCGAGGGTCGCGCGGCCCAGGCCGATGCCGGCGAGCAGGGTGAAGAGTTGGCGTCGGAGCATGGCGACTTTCCTTTCAGGTTCTTGACGCGTAATGGGTCGTCGATTCGCGCCGATCCTTTCAACCGGCACAACATCGTGCCGGACAAAGTTGTGCCGGTTGTGCAAAAAGTCCGCCCGCCAGCCCGCGGTCAGCCCGGTCGCCGGTGTCCTGGGGCAAATGCCGGCGCCGTCGTCCGCCCCGGCGGCCAGCGCCGCTTCACCCGAGCGAGTTGTCGCCGCTCATGTAGACGAACACCTCTTCGAACAGGTCGCCGCGCAACCTGAAGAAGTTGCAGTTGTTCTTGACCAGAGTGCGCTGGTCGAAAGTCAAGTTCTCGACCCGGAACCGGCTGGCGATGCGGTCGGGCGCCTGCACCACGTGGTCGAAGTTGCCGTGCCACACCCGTGCATAACGGGTGTTGAGGCGTTCGAACATCGCGCGGATGGCGGTGTCGCGGCCCTGGTACGTCGTGTCGTAGGTGGCGATGGTGAAGCGCGCATCGGGCGTGAAACACGCCAGCGTGGCCGCCAGGTCCATGCGGTCGACCGACGCGAAGTAATGCTCGGCCAGTGCGACCAGGCGCTCGTTGGGCGCGATACCACTCATGGCGCCGCACCGGCCGTCTGCTGGAACCCGGCGTCCTGCAGCGCCCGAAACGCTGCCAGCGCCTCGCGGTGCTGGCGCCGATCGGACTCGGACAACGCCTGGCCCAGCCGCTGCTCGGGCACGAAGTGGCCGCAGTCGCGCCCGCGCACGCACAACGCCCAGGGCTTGACGCCGCCGACCGGACGCACGTGCGCCGGTATGTAGCTGATCGCATAACCGATGCGGCGGTCGGCGCTGTCGTTGGCGCCCGAGGCGTGCACCAGGTCGGTGTGGTGCAGCGACATCTCGCCGGCGGCCACCGGCATCATGGTGCCGCTCTCGCGGTCGAAACGCCCGCTGATGCCCTGGCCGCGCCGGATCATGTTCATCGGCTCCGGCCGGTCGTCGTGCGCGAATGCGCCCCAGCGGTGGCTGCCGGGCAGGGCGCGCATGCAGCCGGCCTGCACCGAGGCGTCCGACAAGGCCACCCAGGCCGTCACATGCAGGTGCGGCTGCAGGTAGAAATAGGTGCTGTCCTGGTGCCAGCGCACGAACGCCGGCGTGTGGGCTTCCTTCAGGAACAGGGTCGAGTGGTAGACCAGGATGTCGGGCCCGATCAGGTCCTCCACCGCGTCCAGGATGGCGTCGTGGTGCACCAGCCGGTCAGCCCAGTCGAACAGCAGGTAGGACTTCGACTTTTCCGGAAAATCGATCGGCGCGCCGCGCGCGCGCTCCCAGGCCTCGAGTTCGCCGCGCAACGCCGCTACTTCGGCGGCTTCGAGCACCGGCACCGGAAACACGAATCCGTCGCGTTCGTAGGCCGCCACCTGGCCGGGTGTCAGGCGCTTGTTCATGGCCCGCGCTCCACCGTGGCGCGCGCTGCGGCCAGCATGGCTTCGAGCATCTCCAGGCGCGGGTGCATCGGCCTGGGGTAAGTGGCGCGGCTCTGGGCCAGGCGCAGCGCCAGCATCGATTCCGCGATCTTGTAGCTCAGCGGGCCCGGGTTGATGATCGGCACCGGCAGGCGCTGCTGCAGGTAGGCGTGGGCCTGGTGCATGGTGGTGGAGCCGAGCACCAGCACCTCGGCGCCGTCCACTTCTATTGCCTGGCGCGCCGCCGCTTCGAGCAGCGGGAACACCTGTTCTTCCTTGCCCGACAGCAGGCCCTGGTTGTCGGGCGGCACTTCGATCGCCCGTACCGACGCGCATTTGTGGTGCAGGCCAAGCTCGTCGAGCGCTTTCTTGTACAGCGGCTTCCAGCGGCTGGCCATGGTCAGGATGGAAAAGCGGTCGCCCAGCATCAGCGCGGCCAGCATCGACACCTTGCCGGGGCCGAACACCGGTATGTCGAGCACCGAACGCAGCGCCGCCACGCCCGAGTCGCTCATGGTGTCCACACACACGGCCGCGAATCCCTGTTCCTCGGCCCGGCAGCCGGCCTCGAAGATCGAGGCATCGGCGAGCACGAAGTCGTGCTGGCTCGAATAATTCACCGGGCCGGCCTTGACTGCGCGGTACTCGAACTGCAGCGCGGGGCCGAATTGCACCCCCTGCAGTTGCTGCTGGCGCAGCTGCAGGTTGTCGGTGGACATGGCGAACGGGACGATGTCCAGGACTTTTTGCATGGGTCTCTTTCAGGCGGCTGCCACGACCTGCAGCTCATCGAGCGCCTGCGCGGTGGAGCGCACGCGGCCGAACAGGCGCTGGAAGTTGCGCATCGTCACCAGGTGCAGGTCTTCGTGGGTGGTGC
>JANMYG010000313.1:0-5416 GCA_031381865.1 Betaproteobacteria bacterium
ACGTTGGGACACTACTGATAACCGCTATTGAGAAGTGCGAATGCGCGCACCCAGTCTATGGCGCCCAGTGACATTAATCGCAGCCCGCTCAGGCAATCACGCGCTCGGCACGCAGCAACAGCGATTGCGGAACCTTGAGACCCAGCGACCGTGCGGTCTTCATGTTGATCACCAGATCGAACCTGGTGAGTTGCTCGACGGGCAAATCGGCCGGCTTGGCACCCTTGAGCAGCCGATCAACAAAACGACCGATTCCGGCAAGGATCTCTTGGGCCGTCCCGGTATAGGCCATCAGGCCGCCGTCGTCGACGATGTCGGGATACGAGTACATGTCCGGGATCCGTGCCGCTCGTGTGAAACGCAGGATTTGCTCGCGTTGCTGGTACAGCAGCGGATCGGGTGAAACGACCATCGCGTTCGGCTTTGCGGCGCGTACAGCTTCGAGCGCGCGTGTCATGTCGTCTGGGGAACGCACTTCCACCAAGTCGAGTGTCACGGCCAGCAGCATTTGCGCATAGACCTTTGCCTGCTCCCGGGCAGCGGCCAGGGCGGGGTCATGGCGCAGCAGAATCACGGCGCGCGGCATGGGAGGCACGACCTCCTGCAAGAGTTGCAGCTGCTTGAATCCCAACTCCTGCGGCACGGTGAATCCAGTCACGTTGCCACCCGGCCGTGCAAGGCTTTGCACCAACCCGGCCTCCACCGGCCCGGTGCTGCTCGTCATGATGATCGGGATCGTGGATGTGGCCTTGTGTGCAGCTAGCGCCGAGACATTCCCGCCGCCCGTGATGATGATGTCCACCTTGCGTGCGACGAGTTGTGCGGCGAGTTCGGGCAGGCGCTCGGCATTGCCTTCAGCCGACAGGATGTCGAACTGGATGCTGCTGCCTTCGACGTAGCCCAGGTCGCGCAGGCTGGAACGCATCCCGTCGATGATCGCCGCGATCGATGGCAGCGCCGCGAGGACAAGAATGCCCACGCGTGGTATCTGGGCCTGTTTTTGGGCCAGCCCGGGCGCTGCCACCAAACCCAGCGCCGAAGCAGCCAGTGCAGGCAACGCATGAACCGTGTCACGTCTGTTCATCCGATTCCCCTCGATAAATATGCTGACTCGGCCGGGTGTACCGGGCACATAGCGCATTGAGGCCCATGACGACGGAAAGTGTAAGCCTCGAAAACCGCCGCCAGCAGGCTTGTCCGGGCAATTTCGTATTCGTCAGCGGGTCAGGGAATACGAGCCGCTACCATTGGTTATACCGTCGCAAAGCGGCCCCAACAATGAACGACCTCAGCGAAGACGACGTCAGCGTCAAATTCATCACCCCGGCGATCGTCATGGCCGGGTGGGATGAGGCCACGCAGATTCGACGCCAGGTGTCGTTCACCAAGGGCCGGATCATCGTGCGCGGCCGGACAGGCCCTGTGCGACCGGCTGCAGGCAAGTCTCGTTACTGGTGACGCCACACGCAGCCGGTTGCTGGACGCGCTATTGCATGAAGCGCTGGAGCCCGCTGTTGAAATGGCGCAGGCGGCGTGATCCGGCGGACCGACAGGTGACCACACCCGATGGTCAGTTCGACATCCACACGATTCCGGTCGACAGCGGTGCAGAGATCCGCCGGCCTGCCACTTGCTTTGTCGAGGCCGCGCCGGGCCTAAGCGTGCGCTCTCGCGGGCAAAAGGGCGCAGCCCACTGCTTGCGCATGGTCGGGCGTGCGCGCCTGAGCTATCTTGAGTTCGGTCGGGATGATCATGCAGATACATCGTGTCGCACAGGATCAATGCCAGCTTGGCATCCCGTTAAAGAAAGCAATGAATGCTAAATAAATTAATTTATTGCTTGCAAAGTGCATAATGTAAATTTATTATTCATATCCGGAGTGAATTAAATGTTGGTCGAACTCCGCGTCAAGAATTTCCGCAGCCTGCGTGACGAGCAGGTGCTCAGTCTCGTGGCGTCCAAGGACAAAACCCTGACGGATACCCACACGTTGGAGACTGGCCTCAAGGCTGCACCCAGCCTTGTGCGCAGCGCCGTGATCTACGGGGCCAACGCTGGTGGCAAGTCCAACCTCATCAAGGCACTGCAATACATGCGCGGCGTGGTGATGGAGTCGGCCACAGTGATCCAGCCGGGCCAGACCTATGGCGTGCAGCCCTTCCGCCTCGACGCCGGGTCCGCCAGCCAACCGACCGAGTTCGAAGTCACTTTCATTCTGGACGGCGTCCGTTACCAGTATGGTTTTTCCATGACCGCGCAGCGCATCGTCAGTGAACATCTCCTGGTCTACAAGGCGTTCAAGCCACAACGATGGTTCGAGCGCCATTTCGACGCGGGTGCCGGCAAGGATATCTATGACTTCGGCCCTGGCCTAAAGGGCCCCAAGAACCTGTGGGAAGGTGCTACCCGTCCGAATGCGTTGTTCCTGTCGATGGCAGTTCAGCTCAACAGCGAGGCCCTGCGGCCGGTGTTCGATTGGTTTGTGGGTGGGCTGGTGATCTTCAACGAGCAGGCCCAACTTAGTCCTCAAGTATCGATTCAGATGCTTAAGCAGGCAGAGGGCCGTAAGCAGATTTGCGACTTCCTTACTGCTGCCGACATAAGCATCGCCGACATCGAAGTCGTCACCCGCAAGGTGCCAGGGCAGGCTGTGCATTTTGACTTGGTGGCCGGCAAGACCGAGGTGCGCACCGAGGAGATGGAAGAGAACCAACTGCGCTTTTCCCACGTCACCGAACATGGCAGAGTCGTGTTCGACCTGATGGACGAATCGAATGGCACACGTAACTTGCTGTTCCTTGCTGGCCCGGTAATGGACATCCTGCGCAAGGGACTGACGCTGGTCATCGACGAGCTCGACACCAGCCTGCACACCCTGCTGGTGCGCGAGCTGGTGCGCCTTTTCCATCGCCCCGAGACCAACACGGGCGGCGCACAACTGATCTTCACCACGCACGACACTTCGCTTCTGGATGCCCCCGGCCTGTTCCGGCGTGATCAGGTTTGGTTTGTCGAAAAGGAGCGAGACCAGGCATCGGTGCTGATCAGCTTGTCGGAGTTCAGCCCGCGCAAGAACGAGGCGCTGGAGCGCGGCTACCTGATGGGCCGCTACGGGGCTGTGCCGTTTCTGGACCGCACTTTGGGACTCAAACACTGATGGCGCGCGACAACTCCCCGAGGGAGCGCCAGCGAAAGCAACTTGAGCGCAAACTGGGGCGGCGTGCCAGTTACGACCGCATACTGATCGTCGCGGAGGGTAGCGAGACCGAGCCCAACTACTTCAGCGAAATTCGCGCTGCCTATCGCCTGCACACGGCCAATGTCGAAGTGCGGGCCAGTGAACTGGGCACTGCCCCCATCCAGGTGATTCAGTACGCGCGGGATTTATTCGAGCACGGGGATCAGCACAGGAACATTCAGCCCCGTGCCTTTGAGCAGGTCTATGCCGTATTCGACCGGGATGATCATGACAGCTATTTCAATGCGCTACGGCTGGCCGAATCGCTGGACGGCAAGCTGAAGAACGATGCCAGGCAGTTCATTCGCTTCAAGGCCATCGCCTCGGTGCCGTGCTCTGAGCTTTGGCTGTTGCTGCACTACGCGGACATCCAGGCGCCGGTCCACCGCGACGAGGTCATGCATCGACTGAAGCAGCACCTCCCCGGCTACGAAAAAGGCGCGAGGCGCGTCTTCGTCACCACACGCGAGCGACTGGCAGTTGCCACCCAGCGGGCAAGAACCCTGGCAGCCAAGTTCACCGCCGATACCGCGCCAGAGCCCTACACAGCCATCGTTGATCTGGTGGCGCTACTGACCACACTGCGCGGCTGACGCCGGCAACGCGGGCGAATTCAACAGGTGTGGGCGTGTGCGGGATATTGCAGTTCAATCCATCCAGTTCTCATGCCTGAGCCCTTTGACCCTGCGAAAGTCCTTCACATTGTTGGTCACCACGATGGCACCCAGGCTGCGCGCATGCGCCGCGATCATCAGGGCGTTCGAGCCGATGGGTCGCCCCTTCTTCTTGAGGTCCGCGCGGATCTCGGCGTAGTGCCCGGCAGCATCACGTGACCAGTCGATGACCGTCAGGTGGCGGGTCAGCGCATCGACGGCCGCCCGGTTTTCCTTCTTTCGGCTCGACAACTGGACGCCATACAACAGTTCCGCCAGGGTCACCATCGACATGACCTGCCGC
The DNA here is from genome assembly GCA_031381865.1 of Betaproteobacteria bacterium. GTDB lineage: Bacteria > Pseudomonadota > Gammaproteobacteria > Burkholderiales > Burkholderiaceae_C > CAISIP01. The sequence goes on from JANMYG010000313.1 coordinate 4,197, forward strand.
TCCAGCGGAACGGCCTGGATTCGGTCCAGCAGAGATTGCGAAGACCGCCGCAGAATGAAGGCGCACATGTCGGTATCCAGCATGTACAAGGCAGTCATGGGGTGTCACGCTCCTGCAGGGGAAAGTCTTCCACATCCGCCATGAAGTCCTCGCTCACCTGGACCTTTGCGGCCAGGAATCCACTCCAGTCCTTGGGACGGGGCGACAAGACGATCTCGTCGCCCACCTTGCGGATGAACACCTCCTTCATTCCCTCCGGAAATCGGTACTCCAGTGGGATGGTGACAATCTGGGCTCGGTTGTTCTTGCCGACCCGGGCTGTGCGCTGGTCCATGTCAGTTCTCCTGATGCCAAGTATCAAAGTATATGGCAATGCAGAAAAATGCGAAGCGATCGGAAGGTGCCGTATGTGAAGATTCCCTTGCGGCGAGTCGCCGCTTCGGCACGGATTGCGGGTCACCCCCACAACTGCGCCATCACGGCGGCGAAGCGTTCTGCGATCTGTTGTTCCTGTGCATGGCGGCCGTTGCGCAGCACCACCTGTCCGGCCACCAGCACCTCGTGCAGCACCGGTTCGCCACCGGCAAAAACCAGCGCGTCCAGCGCGTGCGACGGAGGAATTCCGAGCAGCGCCGGGGACGCGGTGTCGAGCACCAGCCCATCCGCACGTGCGCCTGCGACCAGGCCCCAGCGCGACTGTCCGGCGGCGGCGCCACCGGCGCCCAATGCGGCGTCGAACAGGCGCTGCGCCGTGGCTGGCTGATTGCTTGCCGGTGCCGCCGCGACATTGCGCTGGCGCCGCGCCAGCCGTTGCCCGTATTCGAGCCAGCGCAGTTCTTCGGGCCAGTTGCGTGTGACGTGGCTGTCCGAGCCGATCGCCATCGGTACCCCGGCCGACAACCAGCCGCCCAGGTCGGTCAGTCCGTCGCCGAGGTTGGCTTCGGTGCTGGGGCAGACCACGATGCCGGCGCGGCTATTGGCCACGGCCTCGACCTCGGCGGCAGTGGCGTGGGTCGCGTGCACCAGCTGCCAGCGCGCGTCGGGCGCGAGTGCGCGGCACAACCACGCGATCGGCCGCGCCCCGGTGGCGGCAACGCAATCGTCGACCTCCTGGGTCTGCTCGGCCACATGGATGTGGATCGGCACCGCGGCGTCGCCCACCAGTTGCAGCAGGCGCCCGATGGACGCGGGCGTGGCGGCGCGCAGCGAGTGGATCGCCA